>NZ_CAUPYL010000018.1:0-27639 GCF_963515265.1 uncultured Frigoribacterium sp. | reverse complement strand
CGTCGTCGTCCTGCTCACGGGCGCGCTCGTGGTGGGCGCCGGCGTCGTGGCGGGCGTCCGCACGGGTGAGCGCAGCGCCGTCCCTGCCGACTGGGCGATCGCCCAGTGCGACGTCGGGCAGGGCGACGCGGTCCTCGTCCGGAGCGCGGGCCAGGTGGCCCTCGTCGACGTGGGCGACGACGAGGGCGCGCTCGGCGGCTGCCTCCGCCGGTTCGGGGTCGACCGGATCGACCTCCTCGTGCTCACGCACTTCGACACCGACCACGTCGGCGCCGTCGACGTGGTCACGGGACGAGTGGGTCGAGTCCTGGTGGGGCCGACGGCGAGCCCCGACGACGAGCGCGTCGTCGACGACCTGGCCGGCGGCGGCGCGGAGGTCGTCGAGGTCGCGGCCGGCGTGGGCGGAGTCCTCGGCGGGCTCGGCTGGTCGGTGCTCTGGCCGGTCCGGGCGGACGCGGCGGGCAACGACGCGAGCGTCGTCACCCTGTGGCGGCCCCTGCCCGGCTGTCGGACGGGCTGCCTGTCGCTCCTCGACCTCGGCGACCTCGCCGAGGCGCCGCAGCGTCGCCTCCTCTCGTCGTCGGGCGGCGCACTCTCGGGCGTCGACGTCGTGAAGGTGTCCCACCACGGATCCGCCGACCAGCACGCGGGGCTCTACGCGGCCGCCCGGGCCTCCGTCGGGCTCGTCGGCGTCGGTGCCGACAACAGCTACGGGCACCCGCGGCGCGAGGCCCTCGAGATGGTCGAGGAGGCGGGCGCCGAGGTCACGAGGACCGATCTCGACGGCGACGCCGCGGTCGTGGTCGACGACGCGGGCGACGTGCGGCTCTGGCGCCGGCACGCCGCTGCGGGCCACGAGCCGTCCGCCGACCCGTCGGCCACGGCGGCCGCGGGGGCCTCGGCGCCGACGGCGTCGGGGGAGGCCGTTACGCTGGGACCCGGGCGCCCGAGGCGTCCTCGACCGAGGAGGACCGTGGCCGCGAGAACCACCGGCAAGACGACGAAGAAGGCGAGCGTCGCCGTCGACCAGGTCCCCTGGCACGCGATCCGCCCGGCGCCCGTCGTCCTCGTCAGCGGGCCTGAGCAGTTCCTCGCCGAGCGTGCCGTCCGGCAGCTCCGCGACCAGCTCGTCGCGGAGGACCCGAGCCTCGAGGTCCACGACCTCGAGGCCGACCATTACCAGCCCGGTGAGCTCATCACGCTCGCGAGCCCGTCCCTGTTCGCCGAGCCGCGCCTCCTGCGCGTGGTGTCGGTCGAGAAGTGCACCGACGCGTTCCTCGCCGAGACGCTCCGCTACCTCGAGTCGCCAGCCGACGACACCTACCTCGTGCTGCGGCACGGCGGGGGCGTGCGCGGCAAGAAGCTGCTCGACACGATCCGAGCGGGCGTCGGCGGCGGCGTCGAGGTCGTCTGCGCCGAGCTCAAGAAGGACACGGAGAAGCACGACTTCGCCGCGGGCGAGTTCCGGTCGGCGCGTCGACGCGTGTCGAGTGGCGCACTCCGCGCGCTCGTGACGGCCTTCTCCGACGACCTGGCCGAGCTCGCCAGCGCATGCCAGCAGCTGATCTCCGACGCGGCGGACGAGATCACGGAGGCGACGGTCGAGAAGTACTACGCCGGCAGGGTCGAGACGAACGCCTTCAAGGTCGCGGACGCGGCCATCGCGGGGCGCCAGGGCGAGGCGCTCGTGCTGCTGCGGCACGCCCTGTCGTCGGGTGCCGACCCGGTCCCCGTCGTGGCGGCCTTCGCGATGAAGATCCGCACCATGGCGAAGGTGCAGGGCGTCTACGGCCCGTCCGGCCAGCTCGCGTCGCGTCTCGGCATGGCGCCGTGGCAGGTCGAGCGTGCCCAGCGCGACGTCCGTGGCTGGAGCGAGGACGGCCTGGGCCGGTGCATCGAGCTGCTCGCCGAGACCGATGCCGCGGTCAAGGGCGCCCAGCGCGACGCGATCTACGCGCTCGAGCGGATGGTCACGACCGTGGCGACGCGGGGTGCCGTCGGGCGCTGACCGGCTGCCTGGCTCGCGGGTCCGTCATCCTGACGCCCCGGGGAACGTGAAGGGCCCCGTCTCGGTCGAGACGGGGCCCTTCGCAGCGAGCGCGATGCGCTCAGGGAGTCAGGCTCAGAGAGCGCCGACCTGCTTGGCGATCGACGACTTGCGGTTCGCGGCCTGGTTCTTGTGGATGACGCCCTTGCTGGCGGCCTTGTCGAGCTTCTTCGAGGCGAGGGCCAGCGACGCGGTCGCCTTGTCCTTGTCGCCGGCGACGATGGCCTCGCGCGCGGCGCGGACGGCGGTCTTCAGCTCGCTCTTGACGGCCTTGTTGCGGTCCTGGGCCTTCTTGTTGGTGCCGATGCGCTTGATCTGCGACTTGATGTTCGCCACGTTCGCTACTTCCTGTTTCGTGTGTCGTATGACTGGGCTGTCGGCACCAGGATGCGGCGCCGTGCCCGGGGGACGGTTCTGTGAGGTGGTGCTGCGAGCCGACCGGGAGGAGACGCGCTCTCCCCGGGCTGCCGCCGGTGGTGCCACCGGAGCGGCTCTCGGCTGCGTTCGCGATCCGTCACGTCAGACGTTCCGCGCAAGCCAACAGGCAACGTTACCAGCACGTCGCCCGACTCTCAATGATAGAGCGTCCCCGACGGGCGGTGGTGACCCGGCGGGAGGGCGTGTCGCCCGTAGTACGGTGCCGTCATGCCGTCGCTCGCCCCGTACATCGCGTCCGTCCCCGCCTCCGGGATCCGCCGGGTCTTCGAGCTCGCTGCCGGCCTGGACGACGTCGCGATGCTGGCCATCGGCGAGCCCGACGTGCCCGTGCCGCACCACGTCGGCGACGCGGCCCGCCGCGCCTGGTCGGAGGACCGCACGGGCTACACGCCGAACGGCGGCATCGCGCCCCTCCGCGAGGCCCTCGTGGCCAAGCTGGCGCGCGAGAACGACCTGCGCGTCGACGCGGAACAGGTCTGGGTCACGGTCGGGGCCACCCAGGCGCTCTACCAGGCCATGGGTCTCGTCCTCGCGTCGGGCGACGAGGTGCTCGTGCCCGACCCCGGCTACACGACGTTCTCGATGAACGCCCACATGCTCGACGCCGTCCCCGTGCCGTACGCGCTCTCGCCCGGCGACGGCTTCCTGCCCGACCTCGATCAGCTGGAGGCGGCCGTCACGGACCGCACGCGAGCCGTCGTCGTCAACTCGCCGTCCAACCCCCTCGGGGTCGTCTGGCCGCGTGAGGTGCTGCAGGGGCTGCTCGACCTGGCTGCTCGCCACGACCTCTGGGTGATCAGCGACGAGGTCTACGAGTACTTCACCTACGGGACGCCGCACGTGAGCATCGCCTCCCTCGACACCGACGACCGCGTCTTCACCGCGTTCTCGCTGAGCAAGACGTACGCCATGACCGGCGTTCGCGTCGGCTACCTGGTGACGCCACGCGGTCTCGCGCCGACGATGCGCACGGTCCAGGAGGCGATGATCAGCTGCGTCGCCGAGCCCGACCAGCACGCGGCCCTCGCCGCCGTCACCGGCGACCACGGGCCCGTGTCCGAGGCCCGCGAGCACTACCGCCGGAACCTCGAGCTCGCCACGGCCCTGCTCGCCGAGCGCGGCATCGCCCACCTCGACCCGCAGGGCGCCTTCTACCTCTGGATCGACGTGAGCCACGCGTCGCGGGGCGACGTCGCCGGCTGGGCCGAGCGCTTCCTGCTCGAGCAGCGGGTCGCCGTCGCCCCCGGCAGCGCCTTCGGCCGGTCCGGCGAGGGCTGGATCCGCATCTGCCTGGCCGCGGCTCCCGACGTGATCGAGCGCGGGCTCCGAGCCCTCCCCGCACCCGGCGCCTGACGGGGACGCCCCCGCATCGATCCGGGGGTCTGCCCCCTTCAGGCGGGCTGCGCCTCCTTCGTAGGCTCGAGGCATGACGAACACCGCACCGACCACCCCGCCCGTCGCCGCGCACACCGTGGCCCCCGCCGCTCCCGGCGCCCCCGCGGCGACCGGCGGCCTGCACTCGCCGCTGAGCCTCACGAGCCTCGTGCTCGGGATCGCGTCGGTGGCGCTGAGCTTCACCTTCGTCGTGCCGATCGTGGGCGTCGTCCTCGGCGTCCTCGGTCGCCGACGCGAGCCCGAGGGCCGCACGATGGCGCTCATCGGCATCATCTCGTCGGGGGTGATGCTGCTCGGCAGCGTCGTCCTCCTCGTGGTGGGCCTGCTCGCCGCGGTGCCGATCGGCCTGCTCGGCCTGTTCCAGTACCTCAGCTGACGCCTGCTCGTCCGCTGGCGCCTGCCCCTCAGCTGACGCCTGCTCGTCAGCTGGCGCCTGCCCCGTGTGGCCGCGCCTCGCGTCGGCAACTCCTGACGGGTGCGCCGAGAGCCGCCGGCAGCGCCGTCACGGCGACGGCGCCGCGCATGCAGCAGGAGTTGCCGACACGGTTCCCGAGCGCGACGTGGGAGAATCGAGGCGACAACCGCCCGCCACCCCCTGAGGACCGTGTGAGCCCCCTAGCAACCCGTGCACTCGAGCCGGCGAAGACCGCGCCCGAGCACATCCGCAACTTCTGCATCATCGCGCACATCGACCACGGCAAGTCGACCCTCGCCGATCGCATGCTGGGCATCACCGGCGTCGTCGAAGACCGGGCGATGCGCGCCCAGTACCTCGACCGCATGGACATCGAGCGCGAGCGCGGCATCACGATCAAGAGCCAGGCCGTGCGCATGCCCTGGGAGCGCGACGGCCAGACCTTCGCCCTCAACATGATCGACACGCCCGGCCACGTCGACTTCAGCTACGAGGTCAGCCGGTCGCTCGCCGCGTGCGAGGGCGCCATCCTCCTCGTCGACGCGGCGCAGGGCATCGAGGCCCAGACGCTGGCGAACCTCTACCTGGCGCTCGAGAACGACCTCGAGATCATCCCGGTCCTCAACAAGATCGACCTGCCGGCGGCCGACCCGGAGAAGTACGCGGCCGAGCTCGCGAGCCTCATCGGGGGCGACCCCGCCGACGTCCTGCGCGTCAGCGGCAAGACCGGCGTCGGCGTCACCGAGCTGCTCGACCGCGTCGTCGATCGCATCCCGTCGCCCACCGGCGACTTCGACGCCTCGCCGCGCGCGATGATCTTCGACTCCGTCTACGACAGCTACCGAGGCGTCGTGACGTACATCCGCATGATCGACGGCACCCTGCACCCGCGCGAGAAGGTGCAGATGATGTCGACGAAGTCGACGCACGAGATCCTCGAGATCGGTGTCTCCTCCCCGGAGCCGACGCCGAGCCAAGGCCTCTCGGTCGGCGAGGTCGGCTACCTGATCACGGGTGTGAAGGACGTGCGGCTCTCGAAGGTCGGCGACACCGTCACGACCTCTGCCAAGCCCGCCACGGAGGCGCTGGCCGGCTACGTCGAGCCTCTCCCGATGGTCTACTCGGGCCTGTACCCGATCGACGGCAGCGACTACCCCGACCTGCGCGAGGCCCTCGACAAGCTCAAGCTGTCCGACGCCGCCCTCGTCTACGAGCCCGAGACCAGCGTCGCGCTCGGCTTCGGCTTCCGCTGCGGGTTCCTCGGGCTGCTGCACCTCGAGATCATCACCGAACGTCTCGAGCGCGAGTTCGGCCTCGACCTCATCACGACCGCGCCGAGCGTCGTGTACGAGGTGACCACCGACGACAAGCAGACGGTGACCGTCACCAACCCGAGCGAGTTCCCCGGCGGCAAGATCGCCAGCGTGAGCGAGCCGATGGTCAAGGCGGCGATCCTCGCCCCGAAGGACTACGTCGGCGTCATCATGGAGCTCTGCCAGCAGCGCCGGGGCAACTTGCTCGGCATGGAGTACCTCGGCGAGGACCGCGTCGAGATCCGCTACGCGATGCCCCTCGGCGAGATCGTCTTCGACTTCTTCGACAGCCTCAAGTCGAAGACGGCCGGCTACGCGAGCCTCGACTACGAGCCCATCGGCGACCAGGAGGCCGACCTCGTCAAGGTCGACATCCTGCTCCAGGGCGAGCAGGTCGACGCGTTCAGCGCGATCGTCCACCGCGACAAGGCGTACGCGTACGGGGTCCTCATGACCGGCCGCCTCCGCGAGCTCATCCCGCGACAGCAGTTCGAGGTCCCGATCCAAGCGGCGATCGGCGCCCGGATCATCGCGCGCGAGAGCATCCGGGCCATGCGAAAGGACGTCCTCGCGAAGTGCTACGGCGGCGACATCAGCCGCAAGCGCAAGCTGCTCGAGAAGCAGAAGGAGGGCAAGAAGCGCATGAAGACCATCGGTCGCGTCGAGGTGCCCCAGGAGGCGTTCATCGCCGCCCTGAGCGGCGACACCGAGGCGAAGAAAGAGAAGAAGTAGCCGATGCGCCGGTCCACCCACGCCGAGACCCACACGACCTACGGCGAGGTCGGCGCGACACAGGCGCCCGACCTGATGCAGTACCCGCCGAAGGGCTTCCGCCCCGCCGAGTACCGCACGAGGGTCGGCCACGGCGACGCGCGCTTCGAGGCGGCGTGGATCGCCACGATGACCTGGAAGATCCAGGAGCGCAGCGGCATCGAGGTCCGCGTCGACTCGACGCCGCCGGTCGAGGAAGGCGGCTACCACCCCGTCACCTTCGATGACGACGGGGTCCCCGTCGACCCGGCGCACTGGGAGCAGGGCCGCGACGAGTCCCGCTTCGCTCCGGACGGCACGCCGTTCCTCACCGCCGGCACGACGGCGACCCTGTCGATCTCGGCCTACGGCCGCAGCGTGCAGGCGCCCGTCCGGGTCGTCTACGTCGTCGACGAGCCGAGGCGCAAGGGCTTCGCCTACGGCACCCTCGACGGCCACCCGGAGAGCGGCGAGGAGAGCTGGGTCGTCGACCAGACCGACGACGGCTCCGTCTGGCTCTCGATCCGTTCGTTCTCCCGCCCGAGCACCTGGCGCTGGAAGCTCGTCGAGCCCTTCATGCGACGTCAGCAGGCGATGTACACGCGTCGTTACCTGCGTGCCCTGATCCTCAGCGAGCCCGACGTCCCCGCCGAGGCGGACGTCGACCTCGAGGCCGCCGCCGAGGCCGCTCACGACGACGAGATCCGCGAGCCCGGCTCGCGCCGGTCGGGCGACTGACGGTGCCCGGAGCCCTTCCCCTCGGCGATCCCGCTCCCGTCGACGGCTCGCTGCCGGCCTCGGTCGTCGAGGGGGTCGCCGACCGCAACTTCGGCGTGTACCTGCACGTGCCCTTCTGCCGGGTCCGCTGCGGCTACTGCGACTTCAACACCTACACGGGCGACGAGCTGCGCGGCGCCCGGCGTGACGACTACGCGCAGGAGGCGGTGGACGAGGTGCGCCTCGCCGGTCGCGTCCTCGAGGGCGCCGGGCTGCCTCCCCGTCCGGTCTCGACCGTCTTCTTCGGCGGCGGCACGCCCACGATGCTGCCGCACTCCGACCTCGCCGCGATGCTCTCGTCGGTCGTCGACACCTGGGGGCTGGTCGACGGCGCCGAGGTGACGACGGAGGCGAACCCCGACTCGGTCGACGCCGAGTACCTGCTCGCCCTCGCGGCCGCCGGGTTCACGCGCGTCAGCTTCGGGATGCAGTCCGCGGTGCCGAGCGTGCTCGCGACCCTCGAGCGCACGCACGACCCCGAGCGCGTCCCGCTGGTGGTGCAGTGGGCACGCGACGCCGGGCTCGACGTCAGCCTCGACCTCATCTACGGCACCCCCGGCGAGACGCTCGACGACTGGTCCCGGTCGCTCGACGTCGCGCTCGAGCAGCAGCCCGACCACCTGTCGGCCTACTCGCTGATCGTCGAGGACGGCACGAAGCTCGCCCGGCAGATCCGCCGCGGCGAGGTGGCCCAGCCCGACGACGACACCGCGGCCGACATGTACGAGCTCGCCGACGACCGGCTCGCCGCGGCGGGCTACGGCTGGTACGAGGTCAGCAACTGGGCTCGCGACGAGCAGCACCGCTCGCGGCACAACCTGTCGTACTGGCAGGGCCACGACTGGTGGGGCGTCGGCCCGGGCGCGCACAGCCACGTCGGCGGCGTCCGCTGGTGGAACGTGAAGCACCCGGCCGCCTACGGCCAGCGCATGGCCGCGGGGGAGTCCCCGGGGGCCGGCCGCGAGACCCTCGACGCCGAGACGCGCCGGGTCGAGCGGGTGCTGCTCGCGGTCCGGATGCGCGAGGGGCTGCCCACGTCCGACCTCGATCCCGAGGGCCGCGCGGCCGTGGCGGGTCTGATCGCGGACGGCTGGGTCGAGGGCCGCGAGGCGCTGGCCGGTCGCGTCGTCCTCACGCGCACGGGGCGGCTCATGGCCGACGCGGTGGTCCGCCGGCTGCTCCCGGTCTGAGGGCCGACGCGACCCGAGTCGACGCCGGACGCGGTCGGGACGACGCGAGGCGCGCCTCCCGGCCGGGAGACGCGCCTCGACGAGCGTGCCGGCGGGCTACGCCTTGATGAACTCGATGCTCAACGGGTACTTGTAGTACTCGCCGCGGTTGGCGGCGAGGGCCGCGATGATCCCGAAGACGATCACGACGATCGCCGCGGCGAGCGTGATCAGCACGCCGATGCCGAGGAACGACGTGGCGCCTCCGATGACGTACGCGATGACCATCGTGATCTGGAAGTTCAGTGCGACGCGGCTGTGCTCGCGGACGAACGGGCCGCGGTCCTTGAGCACGAGGTAGCCGACCAGGGGCGCGACGAAGCTGAGCAGGATGCCGCCCACGTGGATCAGCGTGGCCCAGAGCTTCTCGTCCTCGGGGCGGAGGGGCTGCGGCGCCTGAGGCGCGCCGTAGCCGGGCTGCTGGCCGTAGCCGGGCTGACCGGGCTGCTGGCCGTAGCCGGGCTGGCCCTGACCGGGCTGCTGGCCCCAGCCGGAGCCCTGCGGGTCGTTCGGCTGGGAGGGAGGGGTGTCGGTCATCTGCTCACCTGTTCGTCGTCGTGGGCCCGACCGGGTCGAGGCGAACGGGCGCATCGCGGTGGTCGGTGCTGGCCGCCCGGCCGGACGAGGTGGTCCGGCGGGCGTCACGGCGAGCATAGGGCAGGAGGTACGGGTCGAGTAGGCCTCGCGGGCCGCGTGACGTAGGATTGGCAGTCTGGCAGGACGAGTGCCAGCGAGCTCGGGTCGTCGTCGTGACGCGCCCCGCCGCCGGCCGTGCGAGAGGGAGGTGCGTCGTGGTCTCGGAACGTGGTCTCGAGGTGCTGCGCGTCATCGTGCGCGACTATGTCGCGTCCCGCGAGCCCGTGGGCTCGAAGTCGATCGTCGAGCGTCACCACTTCGGCGTCTCGGCCGCCACGATCCGCAACGACATGGCGCTCCTCGAAGAAGAAGAGCTGATCGCGGCGCCGCACACCTCGTCGGGTCGGGTGCCGACCGACAAGGGCTACCGCCTCTTCGTCAACCACCTCGCCGACCTGCGTCCGCTGAGCAGCGCGCAGCGGCAGGCGATCGAGACGTTCCTCGGGGACTCGGCCGACCTCGACGAGGTCCTCGGCCGCACGGTCCGCCTCCTGTCCCAGCTGACGAACCAGGTGGCGCTGGTCCAGTACCCCTCGTTCTCGCGGGCGCGCGTGCGACACGTCGAGCTGGTCAGTCTGGCCGAGCGGCGCGTCATGACCGTGCTCATCACCGACACGGGCCAGGTCGAGCAGCGGCTCGTCGAGCTGCCCGTCGTCGTCGACGACGAGTTCCTCGCCGAGCTCCGGCGTGCGCTCAACGGGGCGGTGGGCGGCACCGAGCTGAGCGCGGCCGCCGCGCTGCTCGGCGACCTGCACGAGGGCTTCCGCCCGGAGCAGGCCGTCGTGGTCGGCGTCGTCGTCGCCAGCCTGGTCGAGCAGCTCGCCGCCGGGCGTCAGGAACGCCTCGTGATGGCCGGCGCGGCCAACCTCGTGCGCACCGGCGACGACTTCAGCGGCGACCTCTACCCCGTCCTCGAGGCGATCGAGCAGCAGGTGGCCCTGCTGCGTCTCTTCGGCGAGATGCAGCTCGACGCGGTCGACGTCGCCGCGAGCATCGGGCGGGAGAACGCCTCCTTCGGCCTCTCCCAGGCGTCCGTGCTCGCGAGCGGGTACACCTCGACGGGCAGCGAGGTCGCGCGCCTCGGCGTGCTCGGCCCGATGCGCATGGACTACTCGACCAACATGGCCGCCGTGCGTGCGGTGGCCCGCTACCTGTCGTCGCTGCTCTCCGAGCGCTGACGACCCGCACCTCCCCGGCCCTGCGCGACCGCGCCGTGCCCCCTGACCAGCCCCCACGAGACCACCCCCAGACACCAGAGGCAGACGAGAACAAGTGGCAGATCATTACGACGTGCTCGGAGTCGACCGGTCGGCGACGCCCGACGAGATCAAGAAGGCGTACCGCAGGCTCGCGCGCGAGCTGCACCCGGACGTCAATCCCAGCCCCGAGGCCTCCGAGCGCTTCAAGGACGTCACGCACGCCTACGACGTGCTGAGCGACCCGCAGCAGCGCGAGCGCTACGACCTCGGCCCGCAGGCCGGGTTCGGCGGCGGGGGCGGCGGCGCGGCGGGCTTCGGCGACATCTTCGACGCGTTCTTCGGAGGCGGCGGAGGCGGCGGCCAGCGACAGGGCCCGCGGTCGCGTCGCGAGCGCGGCCAGGACGCCCTGCTGCGCCTCGAGGTCGACCTCGAGGAGATCGTCTTCGGCACGACACGCGACATCGAGGTCGACACGGCCGTGCTCTGCGAGACCTGCAACGGGTCGTGCTGCGCGCCCGGCACCTTGCCCCAGACCTGCGACATCTGCCACGGCTCCGGCCAGATCCAGCGGACCGTCCGGTCGCTGCTCGGCAACGTCATGACGTCGAGCCCCTGCGGCACCTGCCGCGGCTACGGCACGGTCATCCCGAACCCGTGCCCCACCTGCCAGGGCCAGGGCCGGGTCCGCGCACGGCGCACCATCCCCATCGACATCCCGGCGGGCGTCGACACGGGCATCCGGCTGCAGCTGCCCAGCCAGGGCGAGGTCGGTCAGGCCGGCGGGCCCAACGGCGACCTCTACCTCGAGGTCAAGGTGCGCCACCACGACATCTACAGCCGCGACGGCGACGACCTGCTCGCGACGCTCGAGGTGCAGATGGCCGACGCCATCCTGGGCACCGAGACGACCCTGCACGCCCTCGACGGCGAGGTCGAGATCGAGCTCAAGGCCGGCACCCAGAGCGCCGACGTCATCACGATCCGTGACCGGGGCATCACGAAGCTCCGGGGCACCGGGCGGGGCGACCTGAAGATCGGCATCCAGGTCGTGACGCCGACCAAGCTCAGCCACAAGGAGCGAGAGCTCATCGAGAAGTTCGCCGCCGGACGCCGCTCGGCGGCGCCAGAGCTCTCCCAGTTCCAGCAGGGCCTGTTCGGCAAGCTCCGCGACCGGTTCCTGCACTTCTGATCGTGGCCCACTTCTACCTGGTCGACGACCTGACGGACGCGTCCGTCGGGAGCGCCGTCGTGGTCGAGGGGCAGGAGGCGCGGCACGCGGTCACGGTCAGCCGGGTCCGTGTCGGCGAGTCGCTCGCGCTCGGCGACGGGCGGGGCACGTCGGTGCGCGGCGAGGTCGTCGAGGCGACGGATTCGCGGCTGACGGTGGTCGCCGCCGAGGTGACGCGGGTCGAGCGACCGGGGACCCGGCTCGTGCTCGTCCAGGCGCTGGCCAAGGGCGACCGCGACGAGCTCGCCGTCCAGGCCGCGACCGAGCTGGGCGTCGACGAGGTCGTGCCGTGGTCCGCCGCCCGCAGCGTCTCGCGCTGGGAGGGCGCCAAGGTGGCCAAGGGCACCGCTCGGTGGCGCTCCATCACGCGGGAGGCGACGAAGCAGGCGATCAGGCCCTGGGCTCCGGTGGTCTCCGAGCTGTCGACGACGAAGCAGGTCGCGGCACGGGCCGCGGACGACACGGCGCTCGTCCTCGTGCTCGAGCCGAGCGCCGTGCGGGCCCTGTCCGACGTCGTCGTCGAGGGCGGGGGAGGCGCGCCGGCGTCGGTCCTGGTGGTGGTCGGCCCCGAGGGCGGCATCTCGCCCTCGGAGCTCGAGCTGCTCGAGAGCGCGGGTGCCGTCCCGGTGCGGCTGGGCGACGCCGTGCTCCGCACCTCGACGGCGGGGCCCGCCGCCCTCGCGGTCCTGAGCGTGCGGCTGGGACGCTGGTAGGCGTCGGGCCGTCGGCGGGGGCCCTGTCGCCGTGCCGGCGGTGAGGGCCGTGCCGCCGGTGGGGGCCGTGACGGCGGCCGCGACTACCATGGGACACATGTCCGAGCCAGAGCCAGCACCGACCGAGGCGTCGGTCTTCAGCCGCATCATCTCGCGCGAGATCCCCGCCGACGTGGTCTTCGAGGACGACGCGGTGATCGCCTTCCGCGACATCGCGCCGCAGGCGCCGTTCCACGTGCTCGTCGTGCCCAAGACCTCGCGTCACCGCGACGTCGTCGAGCTCGCGGCCGCCGACCCGGCCCTGCTCGCCCACGTCGTGTCGACGGCCTCGGCGCTCGCCTCCGATCCGGACCTCCTCGGCGACGAGGTCGTGGCGGCCTCGGGCGGCACGGGCGAGTTCCGACTGATCTTCAACACCGGCGCCTCCGCCGGCCAGACCGTGTTCCACGTGCACGCCCATGTGCTCGCGGGCCCCCTCGAGGAAGGCTCCCTTGCCCACTAGCGAGACCCGCTCCACCGACCCTCAGCCCGCAGGCGAGGGCACCACGCGCGTCGATCTCACCGTCGACGGCGTCGCCATGGTCCAGCTGCTCGGTCCCCAGGACCGCCTGCTGCGCACCGTCGAGAAGCAGTACCCCGACGTGCGCGTGCTCGTGCGGGGCAACGAGGTCGCCCTCGAGGGCCCGACCGCGTCCGTCAGCCGCGCCCGGGTGCTCGTCGACGAGCTCGTCGGGCTCGTCCGCGGGGGCCACGACCTGGCGCCGGCCGAGGTCGAGACGTCCGCGAAGCTGCTCGACTCGGGAGCGGCGGCCCCCTCCGACGTCTTCGGCCAGCCCATCGTCTCGAGCCGCGGCAAGGCCGTGCGCGCGAAGACCCTCGGGCAGAAGCAGTACGTCGACGCCATCGACCAGCACACCATCACGTTCGGCATCGGCCCCGCAGGCACGGGCAAGACCTACCTGGCGATGGCGAAGGCCGTCCAGGCCCTGCAGCGCCGCGAGGTGCAGCGCATCATCCTCACGCGCCCCGCGGTCGAGGCGGGGGAGCGGCTCGGCTTCCTGCCCGGCACGCTGACCGACAAGATCGACCCGTACCTGCGCCCGCTCTACGACGCCCTGAACGAGATGATGGACCCGGAGATCGTGCCGAAGCTCCTGGCGGCCGGCACCGTCGAGGTCGCGCCCCTGGCGTACATGCGCGGCCGGACGCTGAACGACGCGTTCGTGGTGCTCGACGAGGCGCAGAACACGACGCCCGAGCAGATGAAGATGTTCCTCACGCGCCTCGGGTTCGGCTCGCGGATGGTCGTCACCGGCGACGTCACGCAGGTCGACCTGCCCACCGGGGCCAGCGGCCTCCAGCTCGTCACCCGGGTCCTCGACGACATCGACGACATCCACTTCGCCCGGCTGACCAGCGACGACGTGGTCCGCCACACCCTCGTCGGGCGGATCGTCGACGCCTACACGACCTACGATGCCGAGCGGCAGGCCCAGCGGGCCGAGCGGCAGGAGGCGGCGAGCACCTCCGCGCCGGCCGGCCCGGTCGGCGACGGCGCGAACCGGGCCGAGCGCCGGTCGTCCGCCAGCCGAGACCGGCTCCCGAAGAGAGGCACCCGATGAGCATCGAGGTCAACAACGAGTCCGGCCTCGAGGTCGACGAGGCGGCGATCCAGCGCCTGGCGACCTTCGCACTCGACCAGATGCACGTGCACCCCGAGGCCGAGCTCGCGATCGTGTTCGTCGACGAGGCGGCGATGGAGCAGCTGCACGTCCAGTGGATGGACGAGCCGGGTCCCACCGACGTGCTCAGCTTCCCGATGGACGAGCTCCGTCCCGGCACCGAGGACGAGCCCACGCCGGCCGGCCTGCTCGGCGACATCGTGGTCTGCCCGCAGGTCGCGGTCGCCCAGGCGGCCACGGCTGGCCACAGCCCCCTCGACGAGATGCTGCTGCTGACCTGCCACGGCGTGCTGCACCTGCTCGGCTTCGACCACGCCGAGCCCGACGACGAACGCGAGATGTTCGGTCTCCAGCGCGAGATCCTCTCGGCGTTCGCCGGCGCCGACGAGACGCGGTGACGCCGTGATGGTCACCGTGTTCGTCATCGTGGCCGTCGTGCTCGTCGTCCTCGGGGGGCTGCTCGCGGCGGTCGACGCCGCGCTCGGCGTGCTGAGCCGGGGCGACCTGCTCGACGAAGCAGAGTCGTCGCCCCGCAGCAGCTCCTCGCTCACCGCGGTCGCCGCCGACGTCGGAGCCCACGTCAACGCGGTCAACTTCACGCGGGTGGTCGCCGAGACGTCCGCTGCGGTCCTGGTCTCTCTCTCGTTCGCGTTCACTGTCGAGCACTGGTGGCTCGCACTGCTGTTGTCGGCGTTGATCATGACCCTCGTGTCGTTCGTGCTCGTCGGCTCGAGCCCGCGCAGCGTGGGCCGGGCGCACGCCCGAGGCCTCGTCGTCGCGAGCGCGGGCCTCGTCCGGGGCCTCCGTGTCGTGCTCGGACCGCTCGCCGACGCCCTCGTCGCGATCGGCAACAGGGTCACGCCGGGCCGGCCCCGCAGTGCGTCGTTCTCGTCGGAGGAGCAACTCCTCAGCATGGTCGACGAGGCCACCGAGCTCGACGTCCTCGAAGAAGACGACCGTGAGCTGATCCACTCGATCTTCGAGTTCAGCGACACGGTGGTCCGCGAGGTCATGGTGCCCCGCACCGACATGGTCACCATCGAGTCGACGGCTTCCGTCCGCTCGGCGATGAGCCTCTTCCTGGGACGCGGTGTCTCGAGGGTGCCCGTGGTCGGCCGCGACAGCGACGACGTGGTCGGCGTCGTCTACCTCCGCGACCTCGCACGGCGCCTGCACGAGCACGCCGGCGCCGACGACGCCGCGGTGGCCGACCTCGCACGCCCCGCGGTCTTCGTGCCCGAGTCGAAGAAGGCCGACGACGCGCTGCGACAGATGCAGCTCGACAAGAACCACCTCGCGATGGTCGTCGACGAGTACGGCGGCATCGCCGGCCTCGTCACCCTCGAGGACCTCATCGAAGAGCTCGTCGGCGACATCAGCGACGAGTACGACCGCACCGTCGCCGAGCACCGTGAGATCTCTCCGGGGGTCTACCGCGTCAGTGCACGGCTGGCCGTCGACGAGCTCGGCGACCTCTTCGGCATCGAGCTGGACGACGACGACGTCGACTCCGTCGGCGGCCTCCTCACGAAGCAGCTCGGGCGCCTGCCCGAGAAGGGCTCGACCGTCACCGTCTCCGGTCTCGTCCTCACGGCCGACCGCACGGAGGGGCGACGTCGCGACCTGCAGACGGTCCTCGTCCAGCGCGACCCCGCCCTGGTCTCCGCCCAGGCGGCCTTCACCGACCCCGACTCGATCCCCTCCCCGAGAGAAGCACCATGACGACCACCGGCGACGACTCCGTCCTGCCTCCCGTGCCGACTGCAGGCCCCGACCACCGTGCGGGCTTCGTCTCGTTCGTGGGGCGGCCGAACGTCGGCAAGTCGACCCTGACGAACGCGCTCGTCGGCGAGAAGGTGGCCATCACCTCCTCGAAGCCCCAGACGACCCGGCGGGCCATCCGCGGGATCGTGCACCACCCCGCGGGTCAGCTCGTGCTCGTGGACACGCCCGGCATGCACCGGCCCCGTACCCTGCTCGGCGAGCGCCTCAACGACGTGGTGCAGACGACCCTGGGCGACGTCGACGTGATCGGGCTCTGCATCCCGGCCGACGAGAAGATCGGTCCGGGCGACAAGTTCATCAACGAGCAGCTCGACGCGTTCCCGCGCGCCAAGAAGGTCGCCATCGTCACGAAGACGGACACGACCTCGCGGCCGGCCGTGGCGGAGCAGCTGCTCGCGGTGAGCCGGCTGCGCGACTGGGAGGCGATCATCCCGCTCTCCGCCCTCGGCGACGTGCAGCTCGACGTCCTCGCCGACGAGCTCATCAAGCTCATGCCGCTGTCGCCCGCGCTCTACCCGGCGGACGCCGTCACCGAGGAGGTCCTCGAGGACAGGGTCTCCGAGTACATCCGGGAGGCGGCGCTCGAGGGCGTGCAGGACGAACTGCCGCACTCCCTCGCCGTCACCATCGACGACATGGTCCAGCGCGACGACAAGGACATCCTCGAGATCTACGCGAACCTCTTCGTCGAGCGCGACAGCCAGAAGGCCATCGTGATCGGCAAGGGCGGCGCGAGGCTGCGCGAGGTCGGCGCGAGGGCACGGGCGCAGATCGAGCCGCTCGTCGGCCACCAGGTGTTCCTGTCGATCCGGGTCAAGGTCGCGAAGGACTGGCAGCGCGACCCGAAGCTGCTCGGCCGCCTGGGCTTCTGACCCCAGGGGCGCGTCCGTCCCTCCACAGGATGATCCGTGTCGGCCGCTGGTCGTCGGGACGTCCGCGGCTGACCCGCAGGCGCCCTCCGCGCCCTACGCTCGTCGGATGAGCTTCCGCCGCCTCGCGCCCTACCAGGTCGTCGTCGACGTCTCGGCGGCCCTCCTGCTCGGGTTCGTCTCGCTGCTGTTCCTCGAGGGCGACCTCCCGGGCGGCCTGGTCGTGCTCGGAATGGTCGTCGCCGCGGCGATCCGGCGCCTGTCCCCGTCGCTGGCGTTGACGATCGCCTGGGCCGTCGCCCTCGGCGAGATGGTCTCGCTGTCGACGCCGGGCGTCAGCAACCTCGCCATCTGCGCCGTGCTGTACTCGGTCGCCGCCTACGGCAGCGAACGAGCCAAGTGGGCTGGTCTCGGGTCGGTGGCCCTCGGCGCGATCTCGGGCACCTTCTACGTCTCGTTCGTGCAGACGTCGCTGTTCGGCATCGACTACAACGTCTACGGCGTCACCGACGTGGTCCGCATCTTCCTGCAGCTCGGCATCACGTTCCTCGGCTTCCTCGGTCTCCTCGGGCTGCCGTGGGCAGCGGGTCTGCTGACCCGGGCGAGGTCGACCGCGCGGGTGAGCCGCGAGGCGCAGCTCACGGCCGAGCGCGAGACGGCACGGGCCGAGGGCGACGCCGCCCGGGCCGAGCGCGAGGCGGCGCGGGCCGAGCGCGACATCGCCGTCGAGCAGGAGCGCAACCGGATCGCCCGGGACATGCACGACGTCGTCGCCCACTCGCTCGCCGTCGTGATCGCCCAGGCCGACGGCGCCCGCTACGCCGCGAGGGTCGATCCCACGAGCGTCGACGAGGCGCTCCAGACCATCGCGGGGACCGCCCGCGAGGCTCTCGGGGACGTCCGTGTGCTGCTGGGGCAGCTGCGGCACAGCCAGGGCGAGGCACCGCAGCCCGCGCTGGGCGACCTCGACCGCCTCCTCGACCAGATGCGAGGCTCTGGTCTGCAGATCGACCACCGCGTGCACGGCGAGCCCCAGCAGCTCGGCACCAACCGACAGCTCGCCGTGTTCCGCATCGCCCAGGAGTCGCTGACCAACGCGCTCCGGCACGGGGCGCGGGACGCTCCGGTCGAGCTGCTGTTCGACTGGCGCTACGACGCCCTCCACCTGGTGGTGTCCAACGTCGTGCGGCCGGTCACCGAGCCCGTCGACACGCGGGCGACGGGCGAGGTGCGCCGCGGCGGCCACGGTCTCGACGGCATGCGCGAGCGCGCGACGCTGGCCGGCGGGTCGCTCACGACCCAGGACGCCGACGGCCGGTTCGTCGTCCACGCCATCGTGCCGACGCTGGCGCTCACCCAAGAAGTAGGGATGATCCGATGACCACCACGATCCGTGTCGCCCTGGTCGACGACCAGGCGCTCTTCCGGGCCGGCATCAAGATGCTCGTCGGCTCTCAGCCCGACCTCGAGTTCGTCGGCGAGGCCAGCGACGGCGAGGAGGGGGTGACGATGGTCGCCGAGGCGCGTCCGGACGTCGTCCTGATGGACATCCGGATGCCCGTGATGGACGGGATCGCCGCGACGAGCGCCGTCCTGGCCCAGGCCGAGGCGGCCGCCCGCCGCCCGCCGCGCATCATCGTGCTCACGACCTTCGACCTGGACGAGGCGGCGACCCGCGCGATCCGGGGAGGCGCGAGCGGCTTCGTCCTGAAGGACGCGGACCCCGAGTTCCTGCTCGCGGCGATCCGCACCGTCCACGCGGGCACCGCCGTGATCGCGGCCTCGGCCACGCGGGAGCTCTTCGAGCACTTCGACGGCCGCTCCTCCCGGGCGGCGTCGATCCCGCCCGCCTTCGGCACCCTGACCAGTCGCGAGCGGGACATCTTCGACCTCGCAGCCAGGGGGCTCAGCAACTCGGAGATCGCCGGGCGCGAGTTCCTCAGCGAGGCCACGGTAAAGACGCACATCAGCCGGGTGCTGTCGAAGCTGTCGCTGCGCGACCGCGTCCAGCTCGTCGTCTACGCGTACGAGCACGGGATCACCGAGTAGCGGCGGCCGACGGGGCTCGTCCGTCACGGACCGGGCTCGGGTGCTAGATTCGCCTCGTGCTGTTCGGTCTGCTCCTCCTTAGCTGCCGCGACGAGTCCTGACCCAGGCCTCCCTCGTCGCGGAGTTCGTCGTCGGCCGACACCATCCACGCGCTGAGGCCCCGTCGTCGGGGCAGAGAAGACCTGAGTCATGAAGAACGCACAGATCCCGTCGGGGATGCCGATCCACAAGTACCGCCCGTTCCACGAGCAGATCGCCGTCGACCTGCCCGACCGGACGTGGCCCTCGCGTCGCATCACCGAGGCCCCGCGCTGGTGCGCCGTCGACCTCCGCGACGGCAACCAGGCGCTCATCGACCCGATGAGCCCCGAGCGCAAGCGCATCATGTTCGACCTGCTCGTCGGCATGGGCTACAAGGAGATCGAGGTCGGCTTCCCCAGCGCCTCGCAGACCGACTTCGACTTCGTCCGCAGCCTGATCGAGACGGGTGCGATCCCGGACGACGTGACGATCCAGGTGCTGACCCAGGCGCGCGAGCACCTGATCGCCCGCACGTACGAGGCCATCGCCGGTGCCAAGCAGGCGATCGTGCACCTCTACAACTCGACGAGCGTCCTGCAGCGGGACGTCGTCTTCCGCACCGACCGGCAAGGGATCGTCGACATCGCCCTCGAGGGCGTCCGGCTCTGCCGTGCGGCCGAGGCGACCATCCCCGAGACGGCCGTGTTCTACGAGTACTCGCCCGAGAGCTACACCGGCACAGAGCTCGACTTCGCCCTCGACATCTGCAACCAGGTCATCGAGGCCTTCGACGCGACGCCCGAGCGCCCCGTCATCGTCAACCTGCCGGCCACCGTCGAGATGGCGACCCCGAACGTGTACGCCGACTCGATCGAGTGGATGCACCGCAACCTCGCCCGCCGAGACAGCGTCGTCCTGTCGCTCCACCCGCACAACGACCGCGGCACGGGCATCGCCGCCGCTGAGCTGGGCTACCTGGCCGGTGCCGACCGCATCGAGGGCTGCCTCTTCGGCAACGGCGAGCGCACCGGGAACGTCGACCTCGTCGCGCTCGGGATCAACCTCTTCACGCAGGGCATCGACCCCCAGATCGACTTCAGCGACCTCGACAAGGTGAAGCGCACCGCCGAGCACTGCAACCAGCTGCCGGTTCCGGAGCGCAGCCCGTGGGCGGGCGACCTGGTCTACACGGCCTTCAGCGGCTCCCACCAGGACGCCATCAAGAAGGGCTTCGAGGCGATGGCCGCCGAGGCCGAGGCGACGGGGACGAGCGTCGACGACCTCGTCTGGGCGGTGCCGTACCTGCCGGTCGACCCGAAGGACCTGGGCCGGAGCTACGAGGCTGTCATCCGGGTCAACTCGCAGTCGGGCAAGGGCGGCGTCGCCTACCTGCTCAAGGCCGACCACGCGATCGACCTGCCGCGCAAGCTGCAGATCGAGTTCAGCGGGGTCGTCCAGGCGCGCACCGACGCCGAGGGCGGCGAGATGTCGAGCGCTCACATCTGGACGATCTTCCAGGACGAGTACCTGCCCGCTCCGATCGACGACGACAAGTGGGGCCGGTTCGAGCTGACGCGCACGGGGACGTCCAGCGACATGGGCGGCGTGACGTCGCTCGACGTCGACCTGCGCGTGGGCGACACGGTCGAGTCGACCTCCGGTCGGGGCAAGGGCCCGATCGACGCCTTCATCCAGGTCCTCGCCGACCACGGGGTGCGCGTCGAGCTCTACGACTACGTCGAGCACACCCTCAGCGCGGGCGGCGACGCCCAGGCCGCGGCCTACGTCGAGCTCGACGTCGACGGGACGCGCCTCTGGGGCGTGGGCATCGACGCCGACATCTCGACGGCGTCGCTCAAGGCCATCGTCTCCGCGGTGAACCGCGCCGTCCGCAGGACGACGACGGTGCGCGAGCTCGCCACCGCCTAGCCGCAGCGCGACTGCGGCAGCGGCCGCGGCAGCGGGCCGCCGCTCGGCCCGGCTGCAGCAGGCCGCAGGCTCCCACGGCAGGCCGCAGGCTCCCACGGCAGGCCGCCGATCGTGTCGGCAACTCCGGAAGCGTGCGCGGACACGCGTGCGGATGACGCTGGCGCGCGTCAGCGCCGCCGCACCGGTCAGGAGTTGCCGACACGGGTCCCCACTGCCCGTCCGACCAGTCCCGCGGGTCCACGTAGCGCCGCCACGACCCGGTCCGGGCAGGCGTGCTCGACCTCCTGTCGGCAACTCCTGATGCACGACCGGCCGGGCCGGCGGTCGTCCTCGGCGCACGACAGCGCCGGCGCACCCGTCAGGAGTTGCCGACACGGAGCGCGCCGGTGCGGCGGCCAGCGCCGGCGCCGCAGCGCATGCCGGTCGGCGTCAGCGCGGTCGACGCCAGCGCGGCAGCCGGCTCAGGGCGCGCTGCTCGGGCAGGGTCCAGCCGAACCGCACGGCCAACAGCCGGATCACCAGGGTGACGGACGTCCCGATGATCGCGGAGAGCGCCACCGGCGCCCCGACCGAGACGAGCACGACGAGCACGACGGTCCCGGCGGCAGCGGCCACGGCGTAGAGCGACCCGACGTGCATCATCGCGATGGTCAGGTTCATCAACAGGTCTCGCAGCACCGAGCCCCCGACCGCGGAGATCACCCCCACGAACACGGCAGGGATCTCGGGCAGCCCGAGCGCCAGCGCCTTCGTCGAGCCGATCGCGCCGAACAGGCCGATGGTGAGGGCGTCCAGGGCGGTGATCAGCCCCGCGAGCCTGTGGAACAGGCGCTGCAGCGCCATCCCGACGAGGGCGGCGGCCACGGCCACGAGCAGGTACCAGTTGCTCGACATGGCGCGGGGCACCTGCCCGAGCAGCACGTCGCGCAGGATGCCGCCGCCGAGCCCGGTGGCGATGCCGATGATCGCGATCCCGAGCAGGTCGAGGCGTCTGTCCTTGAACTCGGAGGCGAACATGGCGCCCTGCAGGCTGCCGACCCCGACGGCGAGGAGGTCGGCCCACAGGGGGATGGCGAAGGCCGTGGCGTGCATCCTGCACTTGTACCACGCGTGGGATCATGGCCGAGTGCCTGTGTACCGAGATGAATGCGTGGTGCTGCGCACCCACAAGCTGGGTGAGGCGGACCGCATCCTCACCATGCTCAGCCGCCAGCACGGCAAGATCCGGGCCGTGGCCAAGGGGGTCCGACGCACCGGGTCGAAGTTCGGCTCGCGTCTCGAGCCGATGATGGTGGCGGACGTGCAGCTCTACGAGGGCCGATCGCTCGACGTGGTGACCCAGGCCGAGTCGCTGGGCTCCTACGGTGCCCTGATCGCCGCCGACTACGCGAGCTACACGGCCGGGAGCGTCATGGTCGAGACGGCCGACAAGCTGACCGACGCCGAGGCCGGCCTGCAGCAGTACCTCCTCCTCGTCGGCGCCCTGCGGTCGCTGAGCCGGCGGGAGCACGCCCCCCAGCTGACCCTCGACTCCTACCTGCTCCGCGCGCTCAGCATCGCCGGCTGGTCGCCGAGCTTCGGCGACTGCGCCGTGTCGGGCGCGCCGGGTCCGCACTCGGCGTTCGTGGTGCAGCTCGGGGGAGTCGTGGCCGACGAGCACGCTCCTCCGGGGGCTCCGCGACTCGCGCCTCCTGCGCTCGGGCTGCTCTCGGCGCTGCTGACCGGCGACTGGGAGGCGGCCGACGCGACCCCGGACGCGACCCGCAACCAGGCGAGCGGCGTCGTCGCCGCGTACACGCAGTGGCACCTCGAGCGCGGCCTTCGCTCGCTCCAGCACATCGACCGAGAGCCCGGCCGGGCACTGCCCGCCGCCGCCAGGGAAGGCACCCCGTGAAGAAGACCCACCGCGACGCCGTCGACTGGCGCCCCGTCGACTGGACGGGCCTGTACCCGCCCGAGCTGCCCCGGGGCGCCGTCCCCGAGCACGTCGCGATCGTCATGGACGGCAACGGGCGATGGGCGAACGCGCGGGGCCTGTCCCGTGTCGAGGGCCACAAGCAGGGCGAGGCCTCGCTGCTCGACGTCGTCGCGGGCGCCATCCAGCTCGGCGTGAAGCACCTCAGCGTCTACGCCTTCTCGACCGAGAACTGGAAGCGCTCGCCCGACGAGGTGAAGTTCCTCATGGGCTTCAACCGCGACGTCCTGCACCGGAGGCGCGACCAGCTGAACGCGTGGGGCGTGCGCGTCCGCTGGGCGGGCCGCAAGCCGCGCCTGTGGGGCTCCGTGATCAAGGAGCTGCAGTACGCCGAGGAGCTCACGCGCGACAACGACGTGCTGACCCTCACGATGTGCGTCAACTACGGCGGCCGCACCGAGATCGCCGACGCCGTGCGCGCCATCGCCGAGGACGTGGCGGCGGGTCGCGTCAAGCCGTCGGGTGTCAGCGAGAAGCTCATCCAGCGGCACCTGTACGCGCCCGAGCTGCCCGACGTCGACCTCTTCGTCCGCAGCTCGGGCGAGCAGCGGACGAGCAACTTCCTGCTGTGGCAGTCGGCCTACGCGGAGATGGTGTTCCTCGACCGGCTCTGGCCCGACTTCACGAGGACCGACCTCTGGGAGGCGGTGGTCACGTACGCCAGGCGCTCTCGTCGCTTCGGCGGGGCCGTCGATGCGCCGACGCCGGCCGAGGCCGGTGGTACGGGAACGGGTCCGAGCACCGGCGGCACCAGCGCCTAGAACTGGATGTTCGCGCCGAGGAAGATCCGCTCGGCGGGCCAGAGGAACTGCAGGGTGAGGGGCCCGTCGGCGGGCCGGTGGAACCAGGCGTTGGCGAACACGGCCGACTCGCCCGGCAGCAGGTACCAGGTCGCCGCGTCCGCCGGGAAGGCCGACTCGAGCGACGTCGAGTAGCCGGCGTCCGTCAGCAGGTCCTGGCCGGCGAACACGTCCTGCTGGGCGAGGTCGTTGCCGTAGGCGGAGTAGTCGGCGCTCAGGTCGGTGAGGTCGAGACGGCGCTGGGAGTTGTTGGCCAGCACGTAGGCGGTGGCCTCGACGGTGGTTCCGGCGGGGTAGGGATCGCTGCCGTCGGGTCGCGCGTAGATGGAGGGCGCCGTGGTCGTCAGAGTGCCGACGCTGTAGACGTAGATCGTCAGGTCCTTGTAGTTGACCTGGTTGAGGAGCGTGCCGCCCGGTGCCAGCTCGTCGGGCGAGGCGCCGCTCGTCCCTCCGCCGGAGCCCGGCGCGCCCGTGACCTGGGGCTGGGGCGCCTGGGTGGCCGTGCCGCCCAGGCCCGAGCCGTCGTCGACACCGCCCTGGCCGACCGGCTGCAGGGTCGTGAGGTCGGGGAAGCAGGCGGTGAGGCCCACCAGCACGACGGCGGCGAGGCCGACGGCGGTCAGTCGTCTCTTCACGGAGCGGGCACCCTTCGTCTCGTCCGGTCAGCCTAGCTCGGGCCTGCGACGGCGCCCTGCGGCCCGACCGCCTCGAGGCCGTGCCGGTCCGGCAGCACCGCGGCCACTGCCTCCGTGAGGACGCGGATGCTGGGCACCCGCCGGGCCCCGCGGCGGTGCGCGACCGCGATCACCCGTGAAACGGACGGAGGCAGGGTGACGACCCGCACCTCCTCGGGGACCGCCGCCGACTGCAGCGACAGGCCCGGCAGCAGCGCGATCCCGAGGCCCGCCGCGACGAGGCCGAGCACGGCGAGCGCGTTGTCGGTCTCGAGGACGATGTCGGGCACGAAGTCGGCGGCGGCGCAGGTGGTGAGGAGGTGGCCGCGGCAGCGAGGGCAGCCGCCGATCCAGCGCTCGGCGTGCAGCGCCCCGAAGTCGTCGCCCTCCCCGAACGGGTGCGCGCGGGGCAGGACGAGCACGGTCCGGTCGACGAACAACGCGGCCTCGAGGAGCGAATCGGGCAGGATCTCGCGATCGGTCGCGGCCCGACCCGCGTGGCGGAACACGACCGCGGCGTCCACGGCCCCGTCGCGCAGCAGCGTCAGCGCCTCGGGCGGCTCCGCTTCGACGTAGTCGACCTGCAGTCCCGGGTGGCTGGTGCGCAGCCCTGACAGGACATCGGGCACGAGCGTCGAGGAGGCGCTCGGGAAGCCCGCGAGCCGCACCCGTCCCGAGGTCGCGCCGCCGAGGTGGTCGAGCTCCTGGCGCGCCGCGTCGAGGGCGGCCTGCACGTGGACGGCGTGCTCGGCCAGGCGCCGCCCGGCCTCGGTCAGCTCGACCCCGCGGCCCGCCCGCAGCAGGAGCGGGTGCCCCACCCGGGCCTCGGCCCGCCGCAGGTGCTGGCTGATCGCCGGCTGGCTGTAGCCCAGCTCGGCGGCGGCTGCGGTCACCGTGCCGGTGTCGGCGACGGCGCGCACGATGCGGAGGGTCAGCAGATCGAGGTCGTCGGTCATGCTCGAACCATAACGCCACGTTATGTGTGGCGTTGTCGTCCTGGTCTTGTCGTCGTGCGGCGCACGGCCCAGTCTGGGTCGATGCCCGACACGACCAGCATCCTCACCGTCCCGGAGGCGGCCTCGCGCTTCGCGAGCGGCACCGGTTACCTCGCCGCGTGCACCATGGGGCTGCCCCTGGACGAGACGCTCGCGGCCCAGCGCGACGACCTCGACCGCTGGTCCGCCGGCTCGCGCTCGCCCGTCGCCTACGGGGACGTCGTCGAGCAGGCCAGGGCCTCGTACGCGCGGCTGGTGGGCGTGCCCGTCACGAGCGTCGCCGTGGGCTCGCAGACCTCGGCCATGGTCTCCGTGGTCGCCGCGGCCGCGCCCGACGGCGCCGAGGTCGTCTGCGTCGACGGCGACTTCAGCTCGGTCGTCTACCCGTTCCTGCAGCAGGCGCACCGAGGCGTGACGGTGCGCAGCGTCCCGGTCGGCGAGCTCGCGGAGGAGGTCGGGCCCCGGACGTGGTGCGTGGCCTGGTCGGCCGTCCAGTCGGCCACCGGCGTCGTGGCCGACGACGCACGCATCCGCGCCGCGGCCGCCGCCCACGGCGTCCTCACCCTCTGCGACGTGACGCAGGCGGCCGGCGTGCTCCCGGTCGACGCCTCCACGTGGGACGTCTCGGTCGGGCACGCCTACAAGTGGCTCTGCTGCCCCCGGGGCGCGGCCTTCATGACCCTGTCCGAGCGTGCCCTGGCGGACCTGCGGCCCGTGCAGGCCGGCTGGTACGCGGGCGACTCGGTCTGGTCGTCCTGCTACGGGCCCGCGATGCACCTCGCCCACGACGCCCGGGCCTTCGACGTCTCGCCGGCCTGGCCGGCCTGGCCGGGCGCCGCGGCGGCCCTCGAGACGCTCGCCCGCCTCGACCCCGCCGAGACCTGGGCGCACGCCAGCGGACTCGGCGACGAGCTCTGCCGACGACTCGACCTGCCCGAGCAGCACCAGGCGATCGTCACGTGGACGGACGTCGACGGGCGGGCCGCGGACGCGATGGGGGAGGCGGGCCTCACGGTCTCCGCCCGGGCCGGTCGCGTGCGGGTCGCCTTCCACCTCTGGAACACGGCCGAGGACGTGGAGGCGGTCGTCGCCTCCCTGGGACGCTGACCCGGCTGGTCGAGGCGTCGAGCGTCGGGGCGTCGAGTCGTCCGGGCGTCGGGACTCGTCCGGGCGCCCGGCCGGAGCAGGCCGAGCCGCCCGCGCGGCTAGAGTTGCCGGGTACCTCGACCGCCGGGCCCCGAGCCCGGACCGATCCTCTGGAGCACACCCCGTGGCAGCACCCAACCGTCTCGATTCCGTCATCGCCCTGGCCAAGCGCCGCGGGTTCGTCTTCCAGTCGGGCGAGATCTACGGCGGGTCCCGGTCGGCCTGGGACTACGGGCCCCTCGGCGTCGCGCTCAAGGAGAACATCAAGCGCCAGTGGTGGCAGACCATGGTGCAGGGCCGCGACGACGTCGTCGGGCTCGACTCCGCCGTCATCCTGCCGCGCCAGGTGTGGGAGGCCTCCGGGCACGTCGAGGTCTTCAGCGACCCCCTGGTCGAGTCGCTGCACACCCACAAGCGCTATCGGGCCGACCACCTCCTCGAGGCGTACGAGGCCAAGCACGGCCACCCGCCCGAGAACGGCCTCGCCGACGTGCGCGACCCCGAGACCGGGCAGCCCGGGTCGTGGACCGAGCCGCAGAACTTCTCCGGCCTGCTCAAGACGTTCCTCGGGCCGGTCGACAACGAGCAGGGCATGGCGTACCTCCGGCCCGAGACGGCCCAGGGCATCTTCACCAACTTCGACAACATCCTGCAGTCGTCGCGGATCAAGCCGCCGTTCGGCATCGGCCAGATCGGCAAGAGCTTCCGCAACGAGATCACCCCCGGCAACTTCATCTTCCGCACGCGCGAGTTCGAGCAGATGGAGATGGAGTTCTTCGTCGAGCCCGGCAGCGACGAAGAGTGGCACCAGTACTGGATCGACGCCCGCTTCCAGTGGTACGTCGACCTCGGCATCGACCCCGAGAACCTCCGCCTCTACGAGCACGCCCCCGAGAAGCTCTCGCACTACTCGAAGCGCACCGTCGACATCGAGTACCGCTTCCGGTTCGCCGGCGGTGAGTTCGGTGAGCTCGAGGGCGTCGCGAACCGCACCGACTACGACCTCAGGACGCACGCCGCCGCCTCCGGCAAGGACCTGTCGTACTTCGACCAGGCCAAGAACGAGCGCTGGACGCCGTACGTCATCGAGCCCGCAGCCGGCCTCACCCGGTCGCTCATGGCCTTCCTCGTCGACGCGTACACCGAGGACGAGGCGCCCAACGCGAAGGGCGGCGTCGACAAGCGCACCGTCCTGAAGCTCGACCGTCGCCTGGCGCCGATCAAGGTCGCCGTCCTGCCCCTGAGCCGCAACGAGCAGCTGTCGCCGATGGCGCGCGGCCTCGCCGCGGACCTCCGCAAGTACTGGAACATCGACTTCGACGACGCCGGGGCGATCGGCCGTCGCTACCGTCGCCAGGACGAGATCGGCACGCCGTTCTGCGTCACGGTCGACTTCGACTCGCTCGAGGACGACGCGGTGACGGTCCGCGAGCGCGACACGATGGAGCAGCAGCGCATGCCCCTGTCGGCGCTGCGCGGGTACCTCGCGGAGCAGCTGCTCGGCGCCTAGCGCCCGTCCGGCCCGCCGGCCCGTTCGGCCTGCCGGCCCGTCCGGCCTGCCGGCCCGTCCGGCC
>NZ_CAUPYL010000017.1:0-28576 GCF_963515265.1 uncultured Frigoribacterium sp. | reverse complement strand
CTCCCGGAGCTGGCGGACGCCCACGTGCTGCACGTGCCGCCAGGGCCCGACGGCCTGCGCCTCGCGGCCGGCAGGAACGCGGGTGCCGAGCGGGCGATCGCCCTCGGCGCGTCGCTCGTGGTGTTCCTCGACGCGGACTGCGTGCCCGGCCCCGACCTGGTCGCCCGCTACGAGGCCGCCGCGTCGGCGCACCCTCATGCGTTGCTCTGCGGCCCGGTGACGTACCTGCCCGAGGGTCACGTGGGCATGGACGACGACTCGCTCGACGCCGCGACGCGGCCGCACGCGGCGCGCCCCTCGCCCGAGGCCGGCGAGACGGTCGTCGCCGGGCACGACGAGTACCCGCTGTTCTGGTCGCTGTCGTTCGCCCTCGCGGCCGACACCTGGGCGCGGACGGGCGGCTTCGAGCCCGGCTACGAGGGCTACGGCGGCGAGGACACCGACTTCGCGTTCACCGCGCGGTCGCTGGGCCTGCCGCTCGTGTGGGTCGGCGGTGCGCACGCCTACCACCAGTGGCACCCCACGACGTCGCCGCCCTGGCAGCACCTCGACGACATCCTCCGCAACGGCCGACGGTTCGCCGACCGGTGGGGCGAGTGGCCGATGGGCGGCTGGCTCGAGGCGTTCCGCGAAGGAGGCGCGGTGCGCGTCGCCGAGGACGGCGGCTGGGAGCGCGTCACGGCCTGAGCGGTCTGCGCTCCTCGCCTGTCCGCCGGGTGCGGGAGACGGCCCTCGGTCATCCCGACCGGAGCCGGGCGTGCTCGGCGGTGCGCTCGCTGAGGAACGAACAGAGCCGTGCGACGGCGCTCACCTCGGCCGCCAGCGCCGTGACCTGCGCGGACGTCGCCTCGGCGGCGTGCTCGCGGGCCTCGAACGTGACCGTCCACTCGGGCGACCCACCGATCTTGCGACGCAGGTACACCTCGGTCCCGGACGTCTCGAGACGCAGGACGACGAGCCCGGTGTCGACCGTGGTCTCGTCCCACGACGTGTCCACGGCCTGCGGTGCGGCGGCGTCGACCTGCTCGGACGAGTGGAACTCGTCGATCCAGCCCGTGAGCTCGTCCATCGTCAGTCGCGGCACCGCGGTCTCCTCCTGGGTCGACGTCGGCTCGTCCCTGCGGACGAGCTCTGTGGGTCCATCTTGCCCTGGTCGCGGGGCGAGGTCCTGTGGAGGCCGTCCCGGCGTGCGCCCGAGAGGCCGCTCAGTTCCGGATCGTCAGAACACGGCCACCGTCATGCCGGCGGTGCTCGCCGGACGGTCCATGGCGGCGAGGGCGCCGGGCAGGTCGCCGAAGCCGATCGTCAGGCCGATCGACTCCTCGGGCCGCAGCCGGCCCGCGACGACGTCGGCGATCATCGCGGCGTACTCGCCGACCGAGATGCCGTGGCTGCCCAGCAGCTCGAGCTCGTCGGCGATCACTCGGCCCATCGGGATGACGGGGGCGGCTTCGTCGTCGAGGAGGAGCCCCACCTGGACGTGCCTCCCCCTGGGCCGGAGGGAGCGGACCGAGGCTGCGGACGTGGCGCGGCTGCCGTAGGCGTCGAGCGCGACGTGCGCACCGCCTCCGGTGAGGGTCCGGACCGCGTCGACGGCCTGCTCGTCCATCGGGACGACGTCGGCGCCGAGGGCGGCCGCACGCTCGAGCGCCGCGGGCGAGATGTCGACGGCGACGACGCGGGCACCGGCGGCGACGGCCACCGCGATCGCTGACAGGCCGACCCCGCCGCAGCCGAAGACGGCCACCTGCTCGCCCTGCCGGACCCTGGCCCGGTCGTGGAGCGCGTGGTACGCCGTCCCGAAACGGCAGCCGAGCGCGGCCGCGGCCTCGAACCCGACGGCGTCCGGCAGGGCGATCACGTTGACGTCCGCGTGGGGCACGACCACGGACTCGGCCCACGAGCCGGGCAGGGTGAAGCCCGGCTGCTCCTGTCGCGTGCACACCTGGGTCGCGCCTGCTCGGCACTCGTCGCACGTGCCGCAGGCGAAGACGAAGGGGGCGGTGACCCGGTCGCCGACCGAGACCCGGGTGACGCCCGGGCCCACAGCCGTGACGACGCCGGCGAACTCGTGACCGGGTACGTGCGGCAGGTGCACGGAGTCGTCGTGCCCCTTCCAGGCGTGCCAGTCACTGCGGCAGACCCCGGTCGCGGCGACCCTGACGACGACGCCGTCGGCAGAGGGCGCGGGCTCGGGGAGCTCGACGATGGACGGGACGGACCCGAAGTGGTCGTACTGGACGGCGCGCATCCCCCGATCCTGGCACCGACGGGCAACGGCGACCGGAACGGGTGCCGGACACTCGATGCCGCCCGCGTTGCACGCCGCTCGGCCCTCTCCTGCGAGGCGCCGCGAAGCGTGTCAGGATCTGCTCGTGGGCATCTCCGTCGTCATGATGGTCCTGGCGTTCGTCGGGATCGTCGTCAGCATCAGGCACATGCGAGACCTCGGGGCAGGCAGCATCGTGCTCGGGCTCGTCTCCGCGGTCGTGTGCCTGGCGATGCTGCTCATCGGCGCAGCTCTCTTCGCCTGGGCGAGCTCGTAGCCGGCTCCCCTCCGCCCCGCCGAACGACCCTGTCGACGTGCGTCCCCGTGCGGATGGACGCCCGGCCTGCACCGAGATGACGGTGCCATGACCAGCGCGCATCCCGACGGACCTGCGCGACCGTGGCTGCGCACCACTGTGGCCGCGAGCGTTCGGTAACGTCTGACGGTCGATGCACCCGCCGCTCCCTGTCCACCTGACCTGATCCCCATCGCCTCGAGAGGACCCGCAGCATGACCTTCGGAATCGTCTGCATCATCGTCGGTGCACTCGGCGTCGCCGGTGGCATCTGGCTGGCGAGGGAAAAGCGCGCCGCGAGCGTCGTGGGCGGCATCGTCATCGCGCTGCTGTCCCTCGTGCCCATCCTCTTCGGGGCGCTCCTCCTCGCGTACATCGCCGCCCCGTAGCCGCTCAGCTTCGGTCGGGCCGACGAGGGCGAGACCCAGTTGCAGACCCTGACGTGGGAATGACGGCACGATGGATCGCCGGAGGTGGATTTCACCGAGGAGCCCTGGGCGCGGGAAAGCCCCGGCAGGCCGGGGCTTCGTGTCGTGAGGGAAGAACGTGGTGGGCGATACCGGACTCGAACCGATGACCTCTTCCGTGTGAAGGAAGCGCGCTACCAACTGCGCCAATCGCCCCTGATCGGGACTCGTCGATACTAGTGGATCTTGTGACCCCGGCGCCATTCGAGGAGGCCGGCTGCGCCCCTGGCGAGGCGTCGAGGAGGCGACCAAGACACGAACATCTCTCGATTTGTTTTCTGTCCGGGGTCTGGGTAGTGTTCTTCTTGTTCGCAGCGATGCGAAACGAAAGAAACATCGCAGGAATGCGAAACGAAATGCGGATGTGGCGCAGTGGTAGCGCATCACCTTGCCAAGGTGAGGGTCGCGAGTTCGAATCTCGTCATCCGCTCGAGTGTAAAGCTCACCAGAGGGAGTCCACCGATGGTGGCTCCCTCTGGGAGTATCTCATCTGGTGGAGTGGCCGAGAGGCGAGGCACCGGCCTGCAAAGCCGTTCACGCGGGTTCAAATCCCGTCTCCACCTCCATGGACCACCCTCTGGGTCTATGATCGATTCGTCTCCCGAGACGATGACAACTGAACAAGCATGAGCGATTGGCGCAGCGGTAGCGCGCTTCCCTGACACGGAAGAGGTCGCTGGTTCGATCCCAGTATCGCTCACACAGAGAAGGCCCCCGAGAGATCGGGGGCCTTCGTCGTCTCCGCCCGCGCTTCCGTGACCCGGCTCAGCGTCGCGGCCAGGCACTCGCCTCCCCCTGTGCCTGCGCGAGCTACACCCCCAGTTCCGCGCTACACCCCGCGTTCTGAGGGTGTAGCGCCGGATTAGGGGTGTAGCGACGCGTCGAGGTTCCACGTGACCCGTCCGCAGACGCCCGGGCACGCAGAGCGGCCCCGGTCGCGAGGACCGGGGCCGCCTGGGAGGTGCGGTGAGGCGGGGCGCTAGGCGCGCGCGTTCTCGAGCACGTAGCCCTCCTCGCCGTGCAGGGCGAGGTCGATGCCGGCCACCTCGTCCTCGTTCTTCACGCGGAAGCCGATGGTCTTCTCGATCACGAAGCCGATGACGAAGGCGAGCACGAACGAGTAGAGCATGACGGCGACGGCCGAGAGCGCCTGGATGCCGAGCTGCGTGAAGGTGCCGGAGAAGATCAGGCCGGTGTCGTTGGCGAAGATGCCCAGGTAGAGCGTCCCGAGCAGGCCGCCGACGAGGTGGATGCCGACGACGTCGAGGGAGTCGTCGAAGCCGAGCTTGAACTTGAGGTCGATGGCGAGGGCGCAGACGGCGCCGGCGACGACGCCGAGCACGACCGCCCAGCCGGGCGTCAGCGCGGCGCAGGCCGGGGTGATGGCCACGAGTCCGGCGACGGCGCCCGAGGCGGCGCCGACCGAGGTGGCCTTGCCGTCCTTGAGCTTCTCGACGACGAGCCAGCCGAGCACGGCGGCGGCAGGGGCGGCGATCGTGTTGAGGAACGCGAGGGCCGCGACGCCGTCGGCGGCGAGCTCCGAGCCGGCGTTGAAGCCGAACCAGCCGAACCAGAGCAGCCCGGCTCCCAGCAGCACGAAGGGCGGGTTGTGCGGCTTGTCGGCGCCCTTGGCGAAGCCGACGCGCTTGCCGAGCACGAGCGCGAGGGCGAGCGCGGCAGCACCGGCGTTGATGTGGACGGCCGTGCCGCCCGCGAAGTCGATGACGCCCATGGCGGCGATCCAGCCGCCGACCACGTTGCCGTCGTCGTCGGTGGTGAAGTTGAAGACCCAACTCGCGACGGGGAAGTACACGACGGTGGCCCAGACGCCGGCGAAGATCATCCACGCGCCGAACTTGGCACGGTCCGCGATGGCGCCCGAGATGAGCGCGACGGTGATGATCGCGAAGGTCGCCTGGAAGGCGGCGAAGGCGATGGTCGGGTAGTCGCCGGACGGGGCGAGGCTGTCCTGGAAGGCGCTGTCGAGGCCGAGCGACGCGGTGTCGATGCCGAACCAGCCCTGGATGCCGACGAAGGCATCGGAGCCGCCGGGGATCGAGGTCGGGTTGCCGAACGCGATCGCGTAGCCGTAGAGCACCCACAGCACGCCGATCAGGCCCATCGCGCCGAAGCTGAGCATCATCATGCTGATGACGCTCTTGGCCTTGACGAGGCCGCCGTAGAAGAACGCCAGTCCGGGCGTCATGAGCAGCACGAGTGCTGCGCAGATCAGCATGAACGCGGTGTTGCCTTGATCCATGGGTGGTACCTCTCGAGTTCGGGAGCCAGGGGCGCACCGGTCCCGACCCGTCCGCGAGGGTGAGCGGGCTGTGAGCACGGGGCTCGGGCGGTGCGGTCCCCAGTGTCGCGGCGCCTCGTTTCGGACCGTGTGCACCCATGTTTCGGCGATGTAACAGGATCCGGCCCCGTGTGAACAACGCGTTTCCCGAGGCTCCCCGGCAGCAGGGACGACGCCCCGGAACTGCTCGGAGAGGGCTAGGAGGAGGTCAGCGCGACGAGCCGCGACGTCGCGCGCAGGTACTTCTTGCGGTAGCCGCCGGCGAGCATCTCGTCGCTGAACACCTCGTCGAGGGGCGTCCCGGTCGCGAGCACGCGCACCTGCTCGTCGTAGAGGCGGTCGACGAAGGCGACGAAGCGCAGGGCGTCGGTCTGGCTCGTGAGGGGCGTGACGTCGCGCAGCCCGACGGCGTCGAGGCCGCCGATGAGCTTGACGTAGCGGCTGGGGTGCACGGTCGACAGGTGCTGCACGGCAGCCCCGAAGTCGTCGAGGGAGGCGGTGCCCCCGACCGCGGCGACGGCCGCGTCCAGGTCGTCCACGACGTGCGCCCGCGCCTCGACCTCGCGGCGCCGGTAGTCGTTCCCGTCGATGCGGAGGGTGCGGAACCGGTCCGAGAGCCCCTGGATCTCGCGGAGGAAGTCCGCCGCGGCGAAGCGCCCCTCGCCGAGGGCCCCGGGCGGCGTGTTCGAGGTCGCCGCGATGCGCGTGCCCGCGTCGGCGAGGTCGCCGAGCAGGCGGGTCATCATCATCGTGTCGCCCGGGTCGTCCAGCTCGAACTCGTCGATGCAGACGAGCGCCGCGCCCTCGAGCTGCTTCGCCGCCCCCGCGTAGCCGACCGCGCCGACGAGGGCCGTGTACTCGATGAACGTGCCGAAGTAGCGACGGCCTGCCGCGCGGTTGTACGCCGCGGCCAGCAGGTGCGTCTTGCCGACGCCGAAGCCGCCGTCGAGGTACAGGCCGGGAGGCGCCTCCTGCGTCTCCGGGCGACGTCGGAACAGCCCTCGCCGGGCCGGGCGCTCGGCCGCGGCCCAGAAGGAGGCGACGGCCTCGACGGCCTCCGCCTGGGAGGGGAACGCGTCGTCGGGCCGGTAGTTCTCGAGCGAGGCCTCGGCGAACTGCCGCGGCGGGACGAGCTCGGCCACGATCTCGGCGCCCGTGATGGTCGGGGCCCGGTCGACGAGCGACACGACGGTGCGGAGGGGATCGGTGGACATCGGTGCGACCTCGCAGGCGTCGGGACGGGCGCCCGCGGGAATGTCCGGGACGCGATCTGTGTCAGAGTCAGAGGGACCCGGCCGGGGCACACCGTGGGTGCGTAGCCTCGACGGGGCCGCGCGGCGATCCTATCCGCCGCCCCCACGACACCGCCCAGCCCCTCGGGGCAGACCCAGGAGGTACAGCAATGGTCGTCGAGCACGACACGTCCGCACGGTTCAGCGAGTACGCCCACCCCGAGCGCCTCGTCAGCACCGACTGGCTGCAACAGAACCTGGGCACGCCTGGCCTCGTCGTCGTCGAGTCCGACGAGGACGTGCTGCTCTGGGACACCGGCCACATCGCGGGCGCCGTCAAGATCGACTGGCACCTCGACCTCAACGACCCCGTGCAGCGCGACTACGTCGACGGTGAGGCGTTCGCCGCCCTGATGTCCCGCAGCGGGATCTCCCGCGACAGCACCGTCGTGATCTACGGCGACAAGAACAACTGGTGGGCCGCCTACGCCCTGTGGGTCTTCTCCCTCTTCGGCCACGACGACGTGCGCCTGCTCGACGGCGGACGAGCCGCCTGGGAGGCGGAGGGCCGTGGGTACACGACCGACGCCCCCGAGCCGGTCGCCACCGACTACCCCGTCGTCGAGCGCGACGACAGCCGCATCCGCGCCTACAAGGACGACGTGCTCGCGCACCTCGGCTCGCCCCTGATCGACGTCCGCTCCCCCGAGGAGTACTCGGGCGAGCGGACCACCGCGCCGGCCTACCCCGAAGAGGGCGCGCTGCGCGCCGGCCACATCCCGTCGGCCCAGAACGTGCCGTGGGGCAAGGCGGCGGCCGAGGACGGCCGTTTCCGCAGCCTCGGCGAGCTCGACGCGATCTACCGCGACGGAGCCGGCCTCTCCGACGGGGACGACGTGGTCGCCTACTGCCGCATCGGCGAGCGGTCGAGCCACACGTGGTTCGTGCTGCACCACCTGATGGGGTTCGAGAACGTCCGCAACTACGACGGCTCGTGGACCGAGTGGGGCAGCGCGGTGCGCGTGCCGATCGTGCAGGGCGTGGAGCCCGGCACGGTCCCGGGGCGCTGAGCGCCGTGTCGGCCTCCGAGCCCGGGGCGCTCCCCCGCGTCCTGGCGGAGACCCGTGAGGACTTCCTCGCCCTCGACGTGAAGGACCGGCTGCAGCTGCTGCTCGAGTTCTCGGACGAGCTGCCGTCGCTGCCCGCGGAGTACGAGGGCCACCCTGACCTGCTCGAGCGCGTGGAGGAGTGCCAGTCGCCCGTGTTCATCTTCGTCGAGGTGTCCGACGACGTCGTGACGATGCACGCGACGGCTCCTCGCGAGGCGCCGACGACCCGCGGCTTCGCCTCGATCCTCGCCCAGGGGCTGAGCGGCCTGTCGGTGCGCGAGGTGCTGGAGGACGTCCCCGACGACTACCCGCAGACGATCGGCCTCGGCGTGGCGGTCAGCCCGCTCCGCGTGCGGGGCATGACGGCGCTGCTCGCCCGGGCCAAGCGCCAGGTCCGAGAGAAGTCGGCGGCGTGACCCTGCGGGTGCTGCACCCGGCTGCTGCGCGGGGTGCGGGCACCGGCGCGCTCGTCGAGGCGGACCCTGTCGTCGAGGCAGGCACGGTCGTGGAGGCAGGCACCGACGAGGGGCGGGCGCGTCTGCGGGAGCTCTACGCGCCTCCTGCGGCCGACTGGCTGCGCCTCAACCTGATCGCGGCCGTCAGCGGCGACGCGGCGGGCGAGGACGGCACCTCCGACACGCTGAGCAACGCCGACGACCGTGCCGTGCTGGCCGCCATCCGCGACCTCGCCGACGGGGTGCTCGTCGGCGCCGCGAGCGTCCGCGCCGAGGGCTACCGGGTGCCCCGGTCAGCCCAGCTCGTGGTGCTGACGGCCAGCGGCGACCTCAGCGGACACCGGATGGACCCGGAGCGCGCCGACCGCGTCGTCGTCGTCTGCCCGGCCGCGGCGGTCGACCGCGTGACGGAGACCCTCGGCGCCGACGTCGCGGCCCGCGCGACCGTCCTCGTCGTCGACGACGACCACGGCGTGGTGGCTCCTGCGACCCTGGTCGACCGCCTCCGCGGCCACGGCCTGCGCTCGCTCGTCTGCGAGGGCGGCCCCTCGCTGGCCGGGCAGCTGCTGCACGACGGCCTCGTCGACGAGCTCTGCCTCTCCACCTCGCCCGTCGTCATCGGGAGCGGGCTGCCCGTCTTCGGCCGGGAGCGGTTCGACCCGTCGCGGCTCTCCCTCAGCCAGCTGATGATGGACGACCAGAGCGCCCTGTACGCACGCTGGCTCGTGGAAGACGGCCCAGCCACTCGGCGATGACCGCCTCGAAGCGCTCGGGGTCGTAGTTCCAGATCTTCGTGTGCCGGGCGACCTCGAACACCTCGAGCTGCACGATGTCCGGACGGGCGGCGGCGAGGGCGTGCGAGGCCGTCGACGGCACGAAGCCGTCGTCGTCGCTGTGCAGCACCAGCACGGGGACGCGCAGCTCGCCGGCCCGCTCGACCAGGTCGAGACGATCGAGGTCGAGCGGCTCGGACCGGCCGCTCAGCCGTGCCGCCCGAGGGGACTGCAGGAGACGCATCGCCAGCTCCTGCACGACCCGCGGCACGCGCATGGCCGTCCCCTGGTAGCGGAGGGTGGTGCGCCAGTCGACCACGGGCGACTCGAGCACGACCCCGGCCACGCGGTCGCGGTGCTCGGCACGGGTCACGGCCTGCAGCACGGTGGCGCCGCCCATCGACCAGCCCATCAGCACGATCGACGTCGCGCCGTGATCGACGGCCCAGCTCATGGCGGCCTCGACGTCGGTCCACTCCGCGTCGCCGAGCGCGTACCGGCCGTCGGCCGACCGGGGTGCCTCGGTGTCGTTGCGATACGACACGAGCAGCGAGGTGAGCCCCGCACGATGGAAGACCGGCGCCGCGCGCACGGTCTCGGCCCGGGTCACGCCGCGCCCGTGCACGCCGATCATCCACGGCCCGTCCGTGCCGTCCGGACCCGGCACGAGCCACGCCGGCGCCGGCCCGACCGGGGTCCCGACCTCGACGTCCTCGACCGTCAGCCCGGCGTCGCGCGGCGACCGCCACAGCCAGCCGCCGATCCGTCCGGCGCGCGCCGTGGCCAGGTCGCCCACGTCGACGGCCTCGACACGGCGCACGACGCGGCCCCGCTCCTCCCACACGACCTCGCCGAGGCGGGCGTGCCCCCTCCCGTGGTCGAACCAGAAGCTGTAGCGGCCCGGGAGGCGCGTGTCGGCGTTCGCCGCGAGGGTCACCGTCGCTGCCACGGGGTCGTGCCCGAGCACCCGGACGTCGTCAGGGCGGCGCCGCGCCGGCGTGACGACCTTCCGCGCCATGGTGACCGCACCCGCCGCCAGGGCGAGCGACGCCGCGACCACGGTGCCGCCGACGGAGACGGACACGACGAGGCCGGCCAGGGCTGCCGGCGTGCGGCGAGGGCGTGTGCGTGGGTGACGGGACATCGAGACCTCCGGGCGGACGGGGCGGAGCGACGGGGGCACGTGCGCAGGGGCACCTGCGGCGTGCCGCTCGGCTGTGAGCCGGGTGGGAGCCTAGTCTGCTGAGGTGTCCGACACCTCCTCGCCGCCGGTCCCGGCCGCGTTCGCCGCCGCGTCGGCCGCCGTCCGCGAGGCCCTCTCGCGCGACGACCTCGCCGTGTCCGAGATCCCCGCCCCCGGCGGCCTCGCCCCGCACGCCCTCGCCCTCACCGGCGACGTGGTGGGCGCGTCCGGGCGGGCCGACGCCGAGCTCGGCACCGGACGCTTCGTCCTGCTGTACGACGAGAGCGCGCCCGAGGCGTGGGGCGGCGTCTTCCGCGTCGTCTGCTTCGCGCAGGCCCCGCTCGAGACCGACCTCGCCCTCGATCCCTTCGTCGCGGACGTCGCGTGGTCCTGGCTGGTCGACTCGCTCGACGCAGGAGGCGCCTCCCGGCACTCCGCCTCGGGCACCGCCACGAAGGTGCTCTCGTCCGGCTACGGCGAGCTCGCCGCCCAGGGCGACGGGGCCCAGCTCGAGCTGCGCGCCTCGTGGACCCCCACCAGCACCGACCTCGCCCCCCACGTCGCCGCGTGGAGCGAGCTGATCTGCACCCTCGCGGGCCTGCCGCCGACCGTCGAGGGCGTCACGCTCCTCGCGTCGCGTCGCGTGGGCCGCGACTGACCCCCCGGAACGACGGAGACATGAGCGCCCCCACACCCGAGTCATCCCCGGTCGACGAGTCGTCGACCTCCTCCCCCGCCGTCACGGTCGCCCCGGCGACGATCGTCCCGCGCGCCGCGACCGCCGACTCGGTGCACGGCGAGGTGCACGTCATCGCCGACCGCGAGGCCTACCTCGAGGCCGTGGAGGCGATCGCCGCGGGGCACGGACCGGTCTCGATCGACGCCGAGCGCGCCTCCGGCTACCGGTACTCGCAGCGCGCCTACCTCATCCAGGTGTTCCGGCGAGGCAGCGGCGTGTTCCTGTTCGACCCCCCGGCCATCGGCTCGTTCGACGAGCTGCAGGCCGTCATCGGCCACGAGGAGTGGGTGCTGCACGCCGCGAGCCAAGATCTCGCGTGCCTGCGCGAGGTCGGGCTCGACCCCGACCTCGTCTTCGACACCGAGCTCGGCGCCCGTCTGGCGGGCCTGCCCAAGGTCGGCCTCGGCGCCGTGGTCGAGCAGCTGCTCGGGGTCCACCTAGCCAAGGAGCACTCGGCCGCCGACTGGTCGACGCGGCCCCTGCCGCAGAGCTGGCTCGTCTACGCCGCCCTCGACGTCGAGCTGCTCGTCGACCTCCGCGACGCGATGGCCGAGCTGCTCGAGCGCGACGGCAAGCTCGACATCGCCCGCCAGGAGTTCGCGGCCACGGTGGCACGAGAGGCCAAGCCGGCCAAGGCCGAGCCCTGGCGTCGGCTGACCGGCCTGCACACCGTCCGCGGCGCCCGCGGGCTCGCCGTCGCCCGCGAGCTCTGGCAGGCCCGGGACGACTACGCCCGCCAGGTCGACACGGCCGCCGGCCGGCTCGTGCCCGACCAGTCGCTCGTGGCCGCGACGAAGGCGCAGCCCGCCGACAAGCGCGCCCTCGCCGGCGTGAAGGAGTTCGTCGGACGCGCCAGCCGCAGCGAGCTCGACCGCTGGTGGGCCGCGATCGAGCGCGGCATGGCGACCCGTGACCTGCCTTCCTCCCGCGGGCCGGCGGGCGACACCCTGCCGCCTCCTCGCAGCTGGGCCGACAAGAACCCGATGGCCGACGCGCGCCTCCGGCACGCACGCCCCGCGGTGGCCGAGATCGCCGAGGGACTCGACCTGCCCGTCGAGAACCTGCTCACGCCCGAGCTGCTGCGGCGCCTCTGCTGGGAGCCGCCGATCCCGTTCGACACCGAGACGCTGGCGGCGGCCCTCGTCGAGCTCGGCGCGCGCCCGTGGCAGGTCGACGCCGTCGCCGAGCGACTGGCCGAGGCCTTTGTCGACGCCCACCAAGAACCCGAGAGCGACCCCGCCGACGCTTCGTAGCAATCCGCGAAGGATTCTCCCGGCATCAGGCCCCTCCCTAGGATCGGAGCAGTTCCGAGCACTGGAGGCACTGTGGCCGACACGACAGACGTGGTCTTCGTCGACGGGGTACGCACCCCGTTCGGCAGGGCCGGAGAAAAAGGCATGTACTGGGGAACGAGGGCCGACGACCTCGTCGTGAAGGCCATGAAGGGCCTGCTCGAGCGCAACCCCTCGCTCCCCCGCGACCGCGTCGACGACGTCGCGATCGCCGCCACGACTCAGCAGGGCGACCAGGGCCTGACCCTCGGTCGCACCACGGCCCTCCTGGCGGGGCTGCCCCGCTCGGTGCCCGGCTTCGCGATCGACCGCATGTGCGCCGGTGCCATGACGAGCGTGACGACCCTCGCCGGCGGCATCGCGTTCGGCGCCTACGACGTCGTCCTCGCGGGCGGCGTCGAGCACATGGGCCGGCACCCGATGGGCTTCGCGGCCGATCCCAACCCCCGGTTCCTCACGGAGAAGCTGGTCAGCGGCGACGCCCTGAACATGGGCTCGACCGCCGAGCGGATCCACGACCGGTTCCCGCAGCTCACCAAGGAGCGCTCCGACCGCTTCGCCCTGCGGTCGCAGCAGAAGCTCGCCGCCGCCTACGACGCGGGCCACATCCAGCCCGACCTCGTGCCGGTCGCGGTGCAGACGCCCGAGGGCTGGGGCCTGGCCACGCGCGACGAGGCGCCACGGCCCGAGACCACGATGGAGGGGCTGGCCGGGCTGCGGACGCCGTTCCGCCCCCACGGGCGGGTCACCGCCGGCAACTCGTCGGGGCTGAACGACGGTGCGACCGTCAGCCTGCTCGCCTCCCGCGGCGCGGCCGACGAGCTCGGCCTCGGCGTCAAGATGCGCCTCGTCAGCTTCGCCTACGCCGGGGTCGAGCCCGAGATCATGGGCATCGGCCCGGTGCCCTCGACGGAGAAGGCCCTGCGCAAGGCGGGGCTGACGATCGACGACATCGGCCTGTTCGAGCTGAACGAGGCCTTCGCCGTGCAGGTCCTCTCGCTGCTCGACCACTTCGGCATCGACGACGACGACCCTCGCGTCAACCCCTGGGGCGGCGCCATCGCCGTGGGCCACCCGCTCGCGTCGTCGGGCGTCCGCCTGATGATCCAGCTGGCCCGCCAGTTCGAGCAGCACCCCGAGGTCCGCTACGGGCTCACGGCCATGTGCGTCGGCCTCGGCCAGGGCGGCAGCGTCATCTGGGAGAACCCCCACTACTCACGGAAGGCGGCTCGATCGTGAGCAGCGCAGTCGACCAGCTCACCGCCCTCAGCGCCGACGAGGTGGTGACGCACTCGTTCGTCCGGGACGTGCCGCTGCCCTCGGGCGGCGTCCTCGCCCTCGTCACGCTCGACAACGGCCGCGACCACAAGCGGCCGAGCACGCTGGGGCCCGCGACCCTCGTCGAGCTGTCCGCGACCCTGGACGGCCTCCGGGCCCGCGCCTCCCGCGGCGAGGTCCAGGCCATCGCGGTCACCGGCAAGCCCTACTTCCTGGCCGCCGGCGCCGACCTCAGCAAGGTCAGCCAGATCCCGAGCCGCGACGTGGCCCGCGAGCTGGCTCGCCTCGGCCACTCGACCCTCAGCAAGCTGCACGACGCCGGGGTCCCGACGTTCGTCTTCGTGAACGGCCTGGCCCTGGGAGGCGGGCTCGAGATTGCCCTGCACGCCGACTACCGCACGGTCGACTCGTCCGCGGCGGCCATCGCCCTGCCCGAGGTGTTCCTCGGCATCGTCCCCGCATGGGGCGGCGCCTGGCTGCTGCCGAACCTCATCGGGATCGAGAACGCGCTCAAGGTCGTCCTCGAGAACCCGCTCAAGAACAACCGCACGCTCAAGGCCGCGCAGGCCCTCGAGCTCGGCATCGTCGACGTCGAGTTCGGCCCGGCCGCGTTCCTCGAGGACTCGATCCGCTGGGCCGACGGCGTCGTGGCGGGTCGCACGAAGGTCGCCCGGCCGAACGTGCCCGGCAAGATCGAGCGCGCCGTCAAGTGGGGCGCGGCGATCTCGATCGCCCGCAAGTCGCTCGAGTCGCGGATCGGCACGGTGGCACGGTCGCCCTGGGTCGCCCTCGACCTGCTGGAGGCAGCGCGGAACACCGACCGGGCGACGGGGTTCGCCGCCGAGGACGAGGCCCTGGCCGAGCTCGTGTCCGGTGACCAGTTCCACGCCAGCATGTACGCGTTCGACCTGGTGCAGAAGCGGGCGAAGAAGCCTGCCGGTGCCCCCTCCCCCGACGTGGCGCGCAAGGTCGGCAAGGTCGGGGTGGTGGGCGCAGGCCTCATGGCCAGCCAGTTCGCGCTGCTCTTCGTCCGGCGCCTGCAGGTCCCGGTGGTCATCACCGACATCGACCAGGCCCGCGTCGACGCCGGCGTCGAGCGCATCCGCGGCGAGATCCTGCAGCTGGCCGAGAAGGGCCGCATCTCGGGCGACGAGTCGAACCGCCTCACCGCCCTGGTGACCGGCACGACCGACCTCGCCGACTTCGCCGACGCGGACTGGGTCATCGAGGCCGTCTTCGAGGAACTGGGCGTCAAGCAGGAGGTCTTCGCGAACGTCGAAGCAGTGGTCTCGGAGACGACGGTGCTGGCCACGAACACCTCCTCGCTCAGCGTCGAGCAGATCGGGGCCCGCCTCGCGCACCCCGAGCGGCTCGTCGGCTTCCACTTCTTCAACCCGGTCGCGGTCATGCCGTTGATCGAGGTCGTGAAGGCCCCGGCGACCGACGAGGCGACCCTCAGCACGGCGATGGTGACGGCAGCCGCCCTGCGGAAGAACGCCGTCATCACCGCTGACACCCCCGGCTTCGTCGTGAACCGCATCCTGGCCAAGCTGCTCGGCGAGGCCATGCACGCCGTCGAGACGGGCACCCCCTTCGAGACGGTCGAGCGGGCCACCGCGCCGTTCGGCCTCCCGATGACTCCGTTCGAGCTGCTCGAGCTCGTCGGCCTCACCATCGGGGCGCACGTGCTCGACACGCACCACGCGGCGTTCCCCGGGCGCTTCTTCGCCAGTGACGGCCTGCACCGGCTCGCCGAGCACGGCCGCGTCTTCGAGCGCGACGCCAAGGGGCGCCGCAAGGGCTTCGACAAGAAGGCCGTCGCCCTCGTCGCCGGCGAGGGCACTCCCCTCACGGACGACGAGCTGCGGCGCCGCATCGAGGACGGCCTCGCCGAAGAGGTGGGCCGGATGCTCGACGACGGGGTGGTCGCGGCGGCCGAGGACATCGACCTCTGTCTCGTCCTGGGCGCGGGCTGGCCGTTCCAGATGGGCGGCGTGACGCCCTACCTCGACCGGGTCGGAGCCTCTGAGCGGGTGCGGGGACGCGCGTTCCACGACCCCCTCGTGGTCGGCCCGGAGCACACGGTGCGCGTCCCGGCCTGAGCCGAGCGTCCCGGCGTCCGCCGAGGAGGCGCTCGTCCCGTCACGAGGGAGGGCCCCGACAACCTGGTCGTCGGGGCCCTCCCTCGTCGTGCACCGTGCGGTGCACGGACGCCCTAGTCCTGTTGCGCGTCCACCCTGCGCACCGAGGCGTCGTCGAGCGGGCGGGCCACGGGGATCTTGCTGCCGAGGACCTGGGCCACCACGTCCCGCGCGATGTGCTGAGGGGTCAGGCCCGCCTCCTCGAGGATCTCGGCGCGAGAACCGTGCTGCAGGAACTCGTCGGGGAGCCCGAGCTCGGTGAGCGCGGTGTCGACGCCGGCCTCGCGCAGGTCCTGACGGACTCGGGTGCCGATCCCGCCGACGCGGACGCCGTCCTCGATGGTGACGACCAGCCGGTGCTCCGCGGCGAGCTCGATGATCGACCGCGGCACGGGGACGACCCAGCGCGGGTCGACGACGGTCGCCCCGATCCCCTGCGCCGCGAGGCGCTCGGCGACGTCCAGGCCGACGGTGGCCATCGGCCCCACGCAGACCAGCAGCACGTCGCGCCGCTCGTCGCTCGCGAGGACGTCGACGCCGTCCGGGAGGCGCGACTCGGCCTCGTGCTCCATGCCGACGCTGCCCTTCGAGAAGCGCACCACCGTCGGCGCGTCGGTCACGGCGACGGCCTCCCGGAGCTCCTCGCGCAGGCGCGAGGCGTCTCGCGGGGCGGCGAGGCGGATGTGCGGGACGATCTGGAGCAGTGCCAGGTCCCACATGCCGTGGTGGCTGGGCCCGTCTGGGCCGGTGACACCGGCCCGGTCGAGGACGAACGTCACGCCGGCCCGGTGCAGGCCGACGTCCATGAGCACCTGGTCGAAAGCGCGGTTGACGAAGGTGGCGTAGAGGGCCACGACCGGGTGCAGGCCACCGAAGGCCAGGCCGGCCGCGCTCGTGACGGCGTGCTGCTCCGCGATCCCGACGTCGAGGACACGGCTCGGGAAACGCTCGGCGAGCTTGTGCAGGCCGACGGGCCGGAGCATGGCGGCCGTGATGCCGACGACGGTCTCGTCGCGCTCGGCGATCGAGACGATCTCGTCCGCGAAGACGCTCGTCCACGAGGGGGCGTTGGTCGTCTCGAGAGGCTCCCCCGTCTCGGGGTCGATCTGGCCGACCGCGTGGAACTGGTCGGCGACGTCGGCGCGAGCCGGGTCGTAGCCGCGGCCCTTCTCGGTGATCGCGTGGACGATGACGGGGGCGCCGTAGTCCTTCGCCTGGGTGAGCGCCTCCTCCATCGCCTTCTGGTCGTGGCCGTCGACCGGACCGAGGTACTTGACGTCGAGGTTCGAGTAGAGGGCCTCGTTGTTCGTGAACCGGCTGAGGAAACCGTGCAGGCCGCCCCGCACGCCGCGGTAGAGCGCCCGCCCGGGGTGCCCCAGGTGGTCGAACACGGCCTCGGAGCCGCGGTGCATGTCGCGGTACGTGCTGCGGGTGCGGACGGTGTTGAGGAACCGCGCCATGCCGCCGATCGTCGGGGCGTACGAGCGGCCGTTGTCGTTGACCACGATGATCAGGCGGCGACCGTTGTCGTCGCTGATGTTGTTCAGGGCCTCCCACGTCATGCCGCCGGTGAGGGCGCCGTCGCCCACCACCGCGACGACGTGGCGGTCCGACTGCCCCGTGAGCTGGAACGCCCGGGAGATCCCGTCGGCCCACGAGAGGCTGCTGGAGGCGTGGGAGCTCTCGACGATGTCGTGCTCCGACTCGGAGCGCTGCGGGTAGCCCGCCAGGCCGCCGCGCAGCCGCAGCCCGCTGAAGTCCTGCCGACCGGTGACGAGCTTGTGCACGTACGACTGGTGGCCGGTGTCGAAGACGAAGGCGTCGTGCGGCGACTCGAAGACCCGGTGCATGGCCAGCGTCAGCTCGACGACGCCGAGGTTGGGCCCCAGGTGCCCGCCGGTCTTGGACACCTCGGTCACGAGGAAGCGGCGGATCTCGGCGGCCAGCGCGATCATCTGCTGGTCGGTGAGGTGATCGAGGTCGCGGGGACCACTGATCGTCTCGAGGATGCTCATCGGGATTTCCTTTCCGGCAGCCCGGAGGCGGCGATCCTCAGTTTAGGCGCGGACCGCGGGGAACGCCGGGAGGCCCCCGGCGCCGTGCGGACACGACATCGAGGGCCTCGGGGTGCGGCTAGACAAGGCTGCGGAGGACGTACTGCAGGATGCCGCCGTTGCGGTAGTAGTCCGCCTCGCCCGGCGTGTCGATCCGGACGACGGCGTCGAACTCGATCGTGCGGGCGCCGTCCGCCGAGTGCTCGGTCGGCTCGGCGGTCACGTGCACGGTCTTGGGCGTCGTGCCCTCGTTCAGCTGCTCGAGCCCGTGGATGCTGATGGACTCGGTGCCGTCGAGCCCCAGAGACTCCCAGGTCTCGCCCGCCGGGAACTGCAGCGGGACGACGCCCATGCCGATCAGGTTCGAGCGGTGGATGCGCTCGAAGCTCTCGGTGATGACCGCCTTGACCCCCAGGAGGCTCGTGCCCTTCGCCGCCCAGTCACGCGAGGAGCCGGAGCCGTACTCCTTGCCGCCGAGGATGACGAGGGGCGTGCCCTGCTCCTGGTAGCGCGCACTGGCGTCGTAGATGAACGACTGCGGGGCGTCGGCCTGGGTGAAGTCGCGCGTGTAGCCGCCCTCGACCCCGTCCAGCAGCTGGTTCCGAAGTCGGATGTTCGCGAAGGTGCCCCGGATCATGATCTCGTGGTTGCCGCGACGCGACCCATAGGAGTTGAAGTCCTTGCGGTCGACGCCGTGCTCGGCCAGGTAGTGACCGGCAGGGCTGTCCGACTTGATCGAGCCGGCGGGGCTGATGTGGTCGGTCGTGACCGAGTCGCCGAGCTTGGCGAGGACGCGCGCCCCGACGATGTCCGCCACCGGGGTCGTCTCGAGCGTCATGCCCTCGAAGTACGGGGGCTTCCGGACGTACGTCGACTCCGGGTCCCACTCGAAGGTCGCGCCCGTGGGCGTCGGCAGCGACCGCCAGCGCTCGTCGCCGTCGAAGACGCCCGCGTACTCGTGCGTGAACATGTCGGTGTCGATCGACGAGTCGATGGTCGACTGCACCTCGGCCGCGTCGGGCCAGATGTCGCGCAGGTAGACGTCGCTGCCGTCGGGCGACGTGCCGAGCGCGTCGGCCTCGAAGTCGAAGTTCATCGACCCGGCCAGTGCGTAGGCGATGACCAGCGGCGGGCTCGCCAGGTAGTTCATCTTGACGTCGGGGTTGATGCGGCCCTCGAAGTTGCGGTTGCCCGAGAGGACGGCCGTGACGGCGAGGTCGTTGTCCTGGACTGCGGTCGAGATCTCGTCCAGCAGCGGGCCCGAGTTGCCGATGCAGGTCGTGCAGCCGTAGCCGACGGTGTAGAAGCCCAGGTCCTCGAGGTAGCTGGTGAGACCGGCCTTCTCGTAGTAGTCGGTGACGACCTTGGAGCCGGGCGCCAGGGTCGTCTTGACCCACGGCTTGGCCTTCAGGCCCTTCTTGCTGGCGTTGCGGGCGAGCAGACCGGCCGCGAGCATCACCGAGGGGTTCGACGTGTTGGTGCAGGACGTGATGGCGGCGATGGCGACCGCGCCGTGGTCGAGCGTGAACGAGGAGCCGTCGTCGAGCGCGACCTGCGTCGGCTTCGACACCGTCGAGGGGGCGTGCGACGTGTGCGAGTGCGCGTGGGACGACTCTTCGTCCTGGGCTGTGAAGCCGACGGGGTCCGAGGCCGGGAACGTGCCCTCGATCGCCTCGTCGACCATGGAGTGGTCCGTCGTCGCGTAGGCGTCGAGGTCGACCCCGAACTGGCTCTTCGCGTTCGTCAGCTCGATGCGGTCCTGGGGACGCTTGGGGCCGGCGATGGAGGGGACGACGGTCGCGAGGTCCAGCTCGAGGTACTCGCTGAAGACGGGCTCGACCGAAGGGTCGTGCCAGAGGCCCTGCAGCTTCGCGTACTCCTCGACGAGCTCGATCTGCTCGTCGGACCGACCGGTGAGGCGGAGGTAGTCGAGGGTGACGTCGTCGATGGGGAAGATCGCGGCCGTCGACCCGAACTCCGGGCTCATGTTGCCGATCGTGGCGCGGTTGGCCAGCGGGACCTCCGCGACGCCGTCGCCGTAGAACTCGACGAACTTGCCGACCACGCCGTGCGCACGCAGCTGCTGCGTGATGGTCAGCACCACGTCCGTGGCGGTGACGCCGGTCGGGATGGAGCCGCTGAGCTTGAAGCCCACGACCTTGGGGATGAGCATGGAGACGGGCTGGCCGAGCATGGCCGCCTCGGCCTCGATGCCGCCCACGCCCCAGCCGAGCACGCCGAGGCCGTTGACCATCGTCGTGTGCGAGTCGGTGCCGACCAGGGTGTCGGGGTAGGCCTGGAGGACCCCGCCGACCTCGCGGCTGTACGTGACGCGAGCCAGGTACTCGATGTTGACCTGGTGCACGATGCCCGTCCCCGGCGGCACGACCTTGAAGTCGTCGAAGGCCGTCTGGCCCCATCTGAGGAACTGGTACCGCTCGCCGTTGCGCTCGTACTCGATGTCGACGTTGCGCTCGAGCGCGTCGGCCGAGCCGAACAGGTCGGCGATGACCGAGTGGTCGATCACGAGCTCGGCCGGGGCGAGGGGGTTGATCTTCGTGGGGTCGCCGCCGAGGGCCGAGACCGCCTCGCGCATGGTGGCGAGGTCGACGATGCAGGGCACCCCCGTGAAGTCCTGCATGACGACGCGCGCCGGCGAGAACTGGATCTCGGTGTCGGGCTCGGCGGTCGGCTGCCACGAGCCGAGTGCGCGGATCTGGTCGCCCGTGACGTTCGCGCCGTCCTCGGTGCGGAGCAGGTTCTCGAGCAGGACCTTGAGGCTGAACGGCAACTTCTGCGAGCCGTCCACCGCGTCGATGCGGTAGACCTCGTAGTCGGTGCCGCCGACCGTCAGGACGTCTTTCGAGCTGAAGCTGTTGATTGCAGACACGTGCCGTCTCCCTTGCTGGACTTCGCCCTCATCATGACCCGACGACGAGGGACCGCACCAGCGAGGTCAGCCTAAGTCGTCGACGGACTGCGGGCGCATGTCGTCGAACTGTCTTGATGTCGAGACAAACCTAGCACCGGAGGCGGTGGGCTAGCTGACGGTGCCCTGCGCGTCGACGGCGTCGTCGCCGGAGGCACGACCGCGGTAGACGGTCCGCACGAGCAGCCACGTGACCCAGAGGAGGCCGGCGTAGAGGGGCACGCCCATGAGGAGCTTGAGGGTGGCGAGCGCGGTGATCTGCCCGCTGAGCAGGAGCGGGAGCTGGACCGCGAGGCGAGCCGCGAACAGCCCTGCCCACAGCCAGGTGACCAGCACGAGGACGCGGCGCTTGGCGCGGTCCTGCCGCCAGGCGCCTCCTTCGTTGGTCAGGAGGCCGACGATGATGCCGACCAGGGGCCAGCGCACGGCGATGCTGACGACCATCGCCAGGAGCGAGATCGCGTTGATGACGATGCCGGGGACGAAGTTGCCCTCGGCCCGACCGCTCAGCAGGGCGATCCCGGCCGACAGCGCGACGCCGAGAACGCCGGCGAGTGCCTGCGCTACCGGACCGCGCTGCACGGCCCGGGAGACGACGAACAGAACGGCGAGGGCGACGGGGATCAGCACCGACGGCAGAAGCTCGCCGGTGATCGTGTACACGACCACGAAGCCCAGCCCGGGCACGATCGACTCGGCCAGGCCGCGGACCCCGCCGATGGCCGTGAGGAGAGCGGAAGCGGTGGGCACCTCACCGGGTGCGACCTGCCCGATGCCGGCCTTCTGGGCGGCTGTGCGCAGCTGGGCGGCCAGCGAGACGCGCGGGTCGTCGAGGGGCGACTCGTCGCCGGGCCCAGGTCGCTCGTCGTCGGGCCGGGCCGCCGCCCCGTCGCTCTGCACGAGGGTCAGGCCTCGTCGGCGGCGCCCGCGGACGCGTCGACCGCGCTCGGCTTCGGCATGCTGAGCGGGATGAGCTCGCGAGGAGGCATCGGGGTGGTGCCCCGGACGACGACGATGCTGCGGAACAGCTCCTCGATCTTCGCGGCGGCCTCGTCGTCGACGGTCGCGTCGCCGGCGATCACGCCGCGGAGGAACCAGCGCGGGCCGTCGACGCCGATGAACCTCGCCAGGCGCGTGCTGCCGGGGTCGCCGCCCATCAGCGGGATCTCGGCGCGGACCTCGGGACCGAACGGGCCGTCGACCTCGGTCGTCGTCCCGCCCTGCTTCTGGATCTGCTCGCTGATCTGCTCGCGGATCTCGTTCCAGAGGCCCGTCGTGCGGGGAGCCGCGAAGGGCTGCACCTGCAGCGTCGACTTCGCGAAGTCGAGGCCGACCGCGACGACGCGCTTGCTGCCCTCCTCGACCTCGAGCCGCAGGTGCAGTCCGTCGCGCGGGACGATCTTCACGCCGCCCAGGTCGACGTACGGACGGACGGGATTGGCCTCGCTCTCGTCGAGCGGGCCCTCGTCGGCCCGGTCCGCGGGCGCGGACTTCGAGTCGTCGAAGACCTCGACCTCGGCGTCGTCCAGGGCCTCGATGTCGACCTCGACGTCGGCCAGGTCGGCGGTCTCGACCTCGATCTCGGCCAGCTGCTGCGCCTCGCGCTTCGACTTCCTCATGATGCGGTGCCTCCGGTGGTGTGTGCGTAGCCCGTCGAGCCGAAGCCGCCCGTGCCCCGGCTGCTCTCGGGCAGCTCGTCGACGGGCACGAAGACGGCCCGGACGACGGGCACGACGACGAGCTGGGCGATCTTGTCGCCCACCTCGATCTGGTGGTCCGACTCGAGGTCGGTGTTCAGGAGCGTGACCTTGATCTCGCCGCGGTAGCCGGCGTCGACCGTGCCCGGGCTGTTCACGACGGTGATGCCGTGCTTGGCCGCCAGTCCGCTGCGGGGGACGACGAAGGCCGCGTGGCCCTCGGGCAGGGCGATCGACACGCCGGTGCCGACCAGGGCCCGGTGGCCCGCCCGGAGGACGAGCGCCTCGGACGAGAGCAGGTCGGCTCCCGCGTCGCCGGGGTGCGCGTACCGCGGTGCCAGGTCGTCCGGGGACGAGGAGGCGCCGGCTCGGTCGGCCGTGAAGAGGACGTCGAGGGTCGGGGTCACGTGTCGAGGCTAGTGCAGAAGTCTGGTCGAATGGACCCATGAACCCGTACCGCGAACGGCTCACGCCGCCGGCCACCGTCTTCGTCGCGACCGCCCTGGTCGTCCCCGCGACGCTGCTCGTCTTCCTGCCCATCGACCAGCTCGTCGGGGTCGTCGTGGCGGTCCTCTTCTACGCGGCGACGGTGCTCGCCCTCGTCTTCACCTCGCCGGTGCTCCGCATCGACGACGAGGGGTTCTCCGCCGGGCGCGCCCGTCTCTTCCCGCACGAGATCGGAGAGGTGCGGGGATTCTCGGGAGCCGAGGCCACACAGCAGAGAGGGCCCAGGCTCGACGCGCGAGCCTGGACCCTCTTCCGTGGCTGGGTGAAGCCGGTGGTGAGGATCACCCTCACCGACGAGACGGATCCCGCACCCTACTGGTTGGTGTCGACGAGACGGCCTGACGACGTCGTCCGCCTCCTGGAGTCGCTCAGGCAGCGCACTCCCGGCAGATAGCGCCCAGCTTCGTCTCGTGGTCGAGCTGCGAGCGGTGCTTCACGAGGAAGCACTCGACGCACGTGAACTCGTCGACCTGCGGGGGCAGGACGACGACGTCGAGGTCGAGGTCGGAGAGATCCTGGCCGGCGAGCTCGAACGAGCCCGGGTTGTCCGCGTCGTCGTCGATCACCCCGGTGGTCTTGTCGGGGGTGCGCTCCTTGAGCCCCTCGATCGACTCCGAGCCGTCGTCGTCGTTCTTGCGAGGTGCGTCGTAGTCGGTGGCCATGCCCATCCAGTTCTTCAATAGTTCGTGTACCGAAGTTCGTGTACCGAATTCGGCGGGCACAGTTTGCATCACTCGTTGTCGAATAGCAAACCCGCCGAAGGGGCCTCTCAGCCGCTCTGGATGAACTCGCGGCACGCCCGTTCCATTCCCGGGAACACGCCTCTGACGTGGGACGCTTCTGGCCAGGACACGACGGTGGAAAGGCGTGCGAGATGCAGGATCTGAGGGTCATCGGGGTCGAGAGCGGAGCGCTCGTCGTCGCCGCCGACGGCGGTGCCGAGTACCGGCTCCCCGTCACCCCGTCGCTGAGGTCGCAGCTGCGCGCAGCGGCCCCCGACAGCACCCCGGTCGAGCGGAAGGCGCCGCCGCGCGAGATCCAGTCGCTCATCCGCTCCGGGCTCTCGCCCGAGCAGGCGGCGGAGCGCACGGGAGCGGACCTCGCCTACGTGCGGCGCTTCGAGGGCCCGGTCCTCGCCGAGAGGTCCCACGCCCTGCGCACCGCCCTCGGCGTCGCCGTCACCGTCGCCTCCGACGTGCAGCCCGACGGCGACTCGTCCTCGTTCGGGGGCGTCATCGAGTCGCGTCTCGACACCGCCGCCGCGACCGATCGTCACTGGACCAGCTACAAGGACGCCGAGCACGGCTGGCTCGTCTCCGTCTCGTACGTGACGCAGGAGGTGTCGCGAGACGCCACCTGGCGCTTCGACCCCAAGGCCCTCTCCCTCGTCCCGCACGCGGGCGACGCCCGCACCCTCTCGCAGCACTCGGCCGACGTCGGCCCCCTCGTCCCGCGTCTCCGGGCCGTCGGCCTCCGCCCCGCAGGCGACGAGCCCGTGACGGGGCGCTTCGACAGCGGCGCGTTCCTCGTCGAGACCGAGGACGGGCACCTGGACGACGCGGCCCCGGACGAGCACCGTCCGGACCGCCCCGCAGCGGTCGCGCGGCAGGACGTCCGCTCCCCCGCCTCCCTCGCGGCGACGAACCGCGACCCCGACGCCGCAGCCGGCGACCCGCACGCCCAGACCGCCGACCTGCTCGAGGCCCTCCGTCGACGCCGAGGCGAGCGCGAGGCAGCGCGCTTCTCGGACGAGTCGTCGCGAGACGAACTCTCCACCAGCTCCATCCGGGTCATCGACGTGCCCCTCGACGACTTCGACCTGCCCGAGGGCGAGACGACGCCGCAGCCCCTCCTCCCTGGTCCCCCCTCGGCACAGGGCGACGGCGGGCAGCGACCGCGCACCGTGGGCCAGGTCCGCGGCGGTCGGCGCCCGATGCCCGGACCGGACGGCGTCGTGCCCGGGCAGGGCGGTCCGAAGAAGGCGCGCGGCCGCGCGTCCATGCCGAGCTGGGACGAGATCGTCTTCGGGGCCCGCTCGGACGACGACCCCGCCTGACGCCCCGCGCGGACGACGTGCCTGCGGCTCAGCGAGCGAAGGCGCCGAATCGTCGCAGCGGCACCTGTGTCTCGTCGCCCGACCACGAACCGTGTTGGCCGATCATCGACCCTGCCTGTCCTCCCGAGGCCCTGCCGTCGTACCAGACGACGCCCTTCCGGGCGGCGACCAAGACGTCCCCGATGCGGGGCGCCACGACGGGATCGACGGAGCCGAACCACCCGGCCTGCACCGCCTCGTCGCGGGTGACGACCCAGGCGCGGTCCGACTCCGCCGCGCGCCAGGCGTCCAGGGTGGCGGCGCGGACCGCCTCCGACGCGTCCGGCTCGAAGTGCAGCTGCAGGCACCGGGGCTCGCCTGCCACGTGACGCACCCCGTCCACGAGAGCGGCGCGGTGCCCGAAGACGATGCGCCCCTTCTCTCCGACGTCGAGCAGGCCGTGGTCGGCCGTCACGAGGAGTCCCTCGTCGGGCCCCAGGGAGGCGGCGAGCCTGCCCACCTCGCCGTCCACCTCCTCGAGGGCGGCCGTCCACTCGTCGCTCTGCCAGCCGAGGCGGTGCGCGATCATGTCGAGCTCGGGCACGTAGAGGTAGACGATCGTGCCCCCGGGGGCGGCGACGAGGTCGCGCGCGCGACGGAACCTGTCCGCGATCGACTCGGCCGCCTCGTAGGCCGCGCCGCGCAGGATCGCCTCCGTCAACCCTGACCGGGCGTAGCGCGCAGGGCCGACGGCCGCGCTGCGGACTCCCCGGACGGCGGCGTCCTCGAACACCGTGCCGCTGAGCTGCCACGTGTCGGGCCGCATGCCGGCGTCCCAGCCGGACAGCTGCTTGACGACGCGGTCACGGTCGGCGTCCAGCACCGAGTAGCCGACCAGGCCGTGCTCGCCCGGCAGGCGGCCGGTCGTGAAGGTCGTGAGGGCGGAGGCGGTGGTCGTCGGGAAGCCGGAGAAGAGGCTGCCGGAGGCGCCCGCCAGGTGACGAGCGTGGCCACGACGGGCCCCGAGGGCGGCCGAGCCGAGCCCGTCGACGAGCAGGACGACGGCCGAGCGGGCGGGAGGGAGCGGAAGGGCCCCGACGCCGCCGGTCAGTGCGGCGAGGACGGACGGCAGGACGTCGGCCAGGCTCACCGCGCCGGGGGGACGCGCCGGTACGATGGTCGTCATCGGCACCAGTCTGGCACAGCGGGTCCGCGATCGGACCGCCCTCCCGCCGCTGCCGCCTCCTCGCGTCGACGACCACCCGCCCAGGTGCCTCCCGCACCTCCTGCCCCAGAGAAGTGCATGACGACGACCGAGAACACGACCGGCCCGACCGACTCCGGAGAGCGCATCGAGGACATCGACGTCTCGCTCGAGATGCAGGGGTCGTTCCTCGAGTACGCATACTCGGTCATCTACTCGCGGGCCCTGCCCGACGCCCGGGACGGCCTCAAGCCGGTGCAGCGACGCATCCTCTACCAGATGTCCGAGATGGGGCTACGCCCCGACCGGGGCCACGTCAAGAGCGCGCGCGTCGTCGGCGAGGTGATGGGCAAGCTGCACCCGCACGGCGACACGGCCATCTACGACGCCATGGTCCGCCAGGCCCAGTCGTTCACGATGCGCGTCCCGCTGATCGACGGGCACGGCAACTTCGGCTCGCTCGACGACGGGCCGGCCGCGCCGCGGTACACGGAGGCCCGGCTCGCCGAGGCGTCGCTCGCGATGACCCGCAGCCTCGACGAGGACGTCGTCGACTTCGTGCCCAACTACGACAACCAGCTCATGCAGCCCGAGGTGCTCCCCGCGGCGTTCCCGAACCTGCTCGTGAACGGCGCGAGCGGCATCGCCGTCGGCATGGCGACCAACATGGCCCCGCACAACCTCGTCGAGGTGGTCGGCGCCGCCCGCCACCTGATCGACCACCCCGACGCGAGCCTCGACGACCTGATGGCCTTCGTGCCCGGGCCCGACCTGCCAACCGGCGGCACCATCTCCGGCCTCGCCGGGGTCCGCGACGCCTACGCGACCGGACGCGGGTCGTTCAAGACCCGCGCGCGCGTGCAGGTCGAGAGCATCACGGCGCGCAAGTCCGGCCTCGTCGTGACCGAGCTGCCGTACCTCGTCGGCCCCGAGAAGGTGATCGAGAAGATCAAGGACGGCGTCCAGGCGAAGAAGCTCACAGGGATCACCGACGTCACCGACCTGACGGACCGCACCCACGGCCTGCGCCTCGTCATCGGCATCAAGACGGGCTTCAGCCCGGAGGCCGTGCTCGAGCAGCTCTATCGCTACACCCCCCTCGAGGACGGCTTCAGCATCAACGCGGTGGCGCTCGTCGAGGGCCAGCCGCGGACCCTCGGCCTCAAGGAGATGCTCGAGGTCTACGTCGGCCACCGTGTCGAGGTCGTGACCCGTCGCACCCGGCACCGCCTCGGCAAGAAGGAGGCGCGCCTCCACCTGGTCGAGGGGCTCCTGATCGCCATCCTCGACATCGACGAGGTCATCCAGGTGATCCGCTCGAGCGACGACACGGCCGCCGCCCGGGCCCGCCTCCGCGAGGTCTTCGACCTGAGCGAGATCCAGGCCGAGTACATCCTCGACCTGCAGCTGCGGCGCCTCACCAAGTTCAGCCGCGTCGAGCTCGAGACCGAGCGCGACGAACTCCGCGCCGCGATCGCCGAGCTGCAGGCGCTGCTCGGCGACCCTGCCCGGCTCCGGGCGCTCGTCTCGAGCGAGCTCGCCGACATCGCCGAGCAGTTCGGGACGCCACGCCGCACCCTCCTCACGGAGGCTGCCCCGAGCATCGCGAAGCAGGGCCGCGGCAAGAACGCCCCGGTGCTCGAGATCGCCGACACGCCCACGCGGGTGTTCCTGTCGACGACGGGGCGCCTCCTGCGCGTCGACCACCAGGACCCGTCGGCGGCCACGCCCGCTCCCCCGTCGCGTCGGACCGCGCACGACGCCGTGCTGTCGTCGATCGACACGACGACTCGTGCCGAGATCGGGGCGGTGACGACGACGGGGCGGCTGCTCCGGTTCACGCCGGTCGACCTGCCGGCGGTGCCGCCCACCTCGGTGCAGCTCGGAGCGGGCGTCCCCGTGCGCGACTACCTCGGCCTCGCCGACAGGTCCGAGCGGGTGCTCGCGCTCGTCTCGCTGACGGCCGACCGCCCGATCGCCCTCGGCACCGCCCGGGGCGTCGTGAAGCGCGTGGCGACGGGGCAGTACCCGCCCAAGCCCGAGTTCCCGGTGATCACGCTCAAGAAGGGCGACTCCGTCGTCGGGGCGGCCCAGGGCGCCGACGACGACGAGCTCGTCTTCGTGACGTCGAGCACGCAGCTGCTGCGGTTCCCGGCGTCGTCGGTGCGTCCCCAGGGGCCCGCCGGCGGCGGCGTCGCGGGAGTCTCGGTCGCCCCGGACGCCCGCGTCGTCTTCTTCGGCGCCGTCCCCGAGGGGCAGGAGGCGGTGGTCGCCACCATCTCGTCCGCCGCCGGCGCGCTCGAGGGCACCGACCCCGGCCGTGCCAAGATCAGCGCCTTCTCCGAGTTCCCGGCCAAGGGCCGCGCCACCGGGGGCGTCCGGTCACACGCGCTGCTCAAGGGCGAGTCGGAGCTCTCGCTCGCCTGGGTGGGGCCCGCCCCGGCCCGAGCGGTGGCGGTCGACGGAGGCGTCCGGTCGCTCCCCGAGACGCTCGTGCGTCGCGACGCGTCCGGCACTCCCCTGGAGGCGGTCGTCGCCGCGGTGGGCGCGTCGCTGGCCCACGTCACCGACGCCGCGACGGGAGCGCCCGCGGGCACCGAGCCCGAGTGAGGCGAGAC
>NZ_CAUPYL010000016.1:0-28628 GCF_963515265.1 uncultured Frigoribacterium sp. | reverse complement strand
AACGTAATCAGTCTGGGCAAGTGTGCTCTTTTTGAGGCCGTCCCCCTCGGTGCCGAGCAGCAGCGCGACGCGCTCGGGGGCGGAGGCGGCGTACTCGTCGAGGGGCACGGCGTCGTCGGCGAGGGCGAGGGCCGCGACCTCGAAGCCCGCGGCGCGGAGCAGCTCGGCGCCCCGGGGCCACTCCGGGAGGCGCGTCCACGGCACCTGGAGCACGGTGCCCATGCTGACGCGGACGCTGCGCCGGTACAGCGGGTCGGCGCACCGGGGAGTGACGAGCACGGCGTCCGCGCCGAGCCCGGCGACCGCCCGGAAGATGGCGCCCACGTTCGTGTGGTCGACGATGTCCTCCAGCACGACGACCCGTCGCGCGCCCTCGAGGAGCGACTCGACGCTGGGCAGCTCGGGGCGGTGCATCGCCGCCAGGGCGCCCCGGTGCAGGTGGTAGCCGGTCAGCGTCTCGAGCAGGGCCGCGTCGCCGACGAAGATCTCGCCGTCGAGGTGCGCGACCAGGGGCTCCACGTCGGCCAGCCAGCGCTCGGTCATCAGCACCGAGCGGGGCACGTGCCCGGCACGGAGCGCGCGCTCGATCACCTTGCTCGACTCGGCGATGTAGAGCCCTCCCTCGGGCTCCGAGACGCGGCGCAGCGCCACGTCGGTCAGCCGGGCGTAGTCCGCGAGGTCGGGGCGGTCGAGGTCGGTGATGCGGGTGATGCGCACGGCGCTCCAGGGCAGGACGTCCGGTCGGCGACGAGGCGGGAGGCGACGCGGGAGGACGAGGGGGCAGGGACGAGGTCCAGGCTAACGTCCGGGGAACGAATCGCCAGGCCTCGCCGTTTAGGCTGACGTCGACCCGATCCGGAGGTCGACCGCCCCGAAGGAGGCCCCACCGTGACTGACCCGGCCACGCCGCCGGCCGCAGCCGGCCCCGCCGGGCCGGCCCGCGCCTCCTCGGTGCCTGCCTCCTCGGCGCCTGCCTCCTCGGCGCCTGCTCCTGAGGGGCGCACCTCCCTGACCACCGTCGGCGACGCCCTCGAGGCCGCGGTCGCGGTCCTGGCCGGCCGTCGCGTCGCGGTGCTCACCGGTGCCGGCATCAGCACCGACTCCGGCATCCCCGACTACCGGGGAGCCGGGGCGCCCCCGCGCAACCCCATGACCTTCCAGCAGTTCCTCTCCAGCGAGCGGTACCGCAAGCGCTACTGGGCGGGGAGCCACGTCGGCTGGAAGACGTTCCGGGCGTCCGCGCCCAACGGCGGGCACCGGGCCCTCGCCGAGCTCGAGCGCGCCGGCGTCGTCAACGGCGTCGTCACCCAGAACGTCGACGCGCTGCACGAGCGCGCGGGGTCGCGGCGCGTGGTCGACCTGCACGGCACCGTCGACCGCGTGCTCTGCCTCACCTGTGGCCAGTCGTTCGCCCGCGACACCGTCGCCGCCCGCCTCGCCGGCGACAACCCCTGGATCGACGAGCCCGAGAGCGTCCGCCTCGCCCCGGACGGCGACGTCGAGGTCGACGACATCGACGCCTTCGTCGTCCCCGCGTGCACCGTCTGCGGCGGCATGCTGAAGCCGGACGTCGTCTTCTTCGGGGAGTTCGTGCCCGTCGAGCGCTTCGCCGAGGCCCGGTCGCTCGTCGTCGGCGCCGAGGCGCTGCTGGTCGTGGGGTCGTCGCTCGTCGTCAACTCCGGCATCCGGCTGCTCGACCAGGCCACGCGCCGCAGGCTCCCCGTGGTGATCGTCAACCGGGGCGAGACGAAGGGCGACTCGCGGGCCGCCGTGAAGATCGACGCCGGGACGACCGAGACCCTGGCCGCCCTGGCCGAGCGCCTCGTGCCGGCGGCCCGCACCGCGGCGGCGACAGGCCCTGCCGGAGGAGCACGATGACCCTGCTCTACCTCGTCCGCCACGGCGAGACCGACTGGAACCGCGCCCGCCGCATCCAGGGCGCGACCGACATCCCGCTGAACGACCTCGGGCGTGCCCAGGCCGCCGAGGCGGGAGACCTGCTCGCCCGCCGGTCGTTCGACCGGGTCGTCGCGAGCCCCCTGTCGCGCGCCGCCGAGACCGGCTCGATCATCGCCGCCCGGCTCGGGCTGCCCGCGCCGGAGCTCGTCCCGGCCGTCGCCGAGCGCCGCTACGGCGACGCCGAGGGCCTGACCGGCAGCGAGGTCGAACGGCGCTTCCCCGCCGGCACGCCCGTCCCGGGTCGCGAGGGCCGTCGCGAGCTCCTGGCCCGGGTGCTGCCGGCCCTGGTCGAGATCGCCCGCTCTGCCGGCGACGTGGACGACGGTGGTGCGGCCGGCCGCGTCGTCGTCGCGACGCACGGTGCCGTCATCCGCGCCGTGGTGACGCACGTCGCGGGCGACGACGTCCTGCACCTCGGGACGCCCATCCGCAACGGCTCCGTCCACTCGTTCGAGCTGCTCGACGGCGCCCTGGTGCTCCGCGAGTTCGACGACCCGATCGAGGTCGAGTCCGAGCGCGCCGGCACGTCCTCCCTCGGCTGGCAGAACGCACTCGAGCGCCCCGCCGCCGACTAGTCGCTGCGGCTGCGGCTGCGCCTGCGCCTGCTCCGGCGGCGCGGCGCACCGCCGGTCGTCCGGAGCAGCTCGAGCAGCACCTCGGCCGAGGCCGCCCAGCTGAAGCGGGCCGCCTGCTGCACCGACGCGGCCGACCGTGCCGCCCACTCCCCCTCGAGACGGCGCACCGCCGCCGCGATCGACGAGGGCGACTCCGGGTCGAAGTACAGGGCCGCGTCGCCGCCGATCTCGCGGAAGATGGGGATGTCGCTGACGACGGCGGGAGTGCCGAGGGCCATGCCCTCGACGAGCGGGATGCCGAAGCCCTCCGCCCGGCTCGCCGTCACGACGGCGGTGGCGCCCAGCAGCACGTCGCGGTACTCCTCGTCGCTCGCCCCGTCGTGGAACACCAGCGAGCCCGCAGGGGCGAGGGCCGTCAGGGAGGCGCGTTCCCGGTCGGACACGCGGCTCATCAGGTGCAGTCGATGTCCGTCGAGCAGGGGCAGCGCCCTGGCGAGCGCAGCCACGTTCTTGTAGGGCATGAACGACCCCATGTAGACGAGGTCGCGGTGCTCGGGCGCCGTGCGGGGCCGTGCGTCGGCGACCGGGTCGGCCGCGTTCGAGACGACGGTGACGGGGCGCCGTGTGAGCCGGTGACGGGTCATCTCGTCGCGGGTCGTCCGGCTGACGGTGACGACCGCGTCGGCTCGGTCGAGCAACATCCGCTGGGGCCACCAGGCCAGGTGGTAGAGCCGCCAGAGCAGGCGCAGCGGCAGGGCGAACTCGGGCGGCGGCGTGCGGTTCGTGTAGTAGATGAGGTCGTGCAGGGTCAGCACGAGCCGGTGGCGGCGCCCCCACGAGCCCATCGTCTGCATGGGCGACCACACGACGTCGGGGCGGGCCGCCGCGACCTGCAGCGCGACGAGCGGCTCGCGCGGGCTCGTCGGGTCGCTGACGAGCAGGTGCGGCAGGTCGGGCAGCTTGTCGAGCTGGCGCAGGTCGGAGACGAGCATCGTCAGCTCCACCTCGTCGTCACCGCGGGCGAGCTCGGCGAGAGCGCCGACGACGCCGGCGGTGAACCGGCTGATGCCGTCGTGCCGCCCCGTGCGGACGTAGCGGCAGTCGACCGCGACCCTCACGCGACGAACCCCTGGATCGCGGCGGCCGCCTCCTGCGGCTTCTCGTAGTGGATCAGGTGCCCCACGCCGTCGATCACGGTGAGGCGCGCGTCGGGGAACAGCGCCCGCAGCTCGTGCTGGGCGGGCAACGCCGTGATGTCGTCGCGGTCGGCCGCGATCAGCAGCGTCGGCACGGCGACGCGCGCCGCGTAGCTGCTGACGTCGCTCGACACGGAGGCGCGGAACGCGTCGAGCACGACGCGCCGGTCCGCGAAGCGCGAGAAGTACGAGTCGTGCTGGTCGTGGATCCACCGCCGGAGGGCCCCGTCGCGGGTCTTGACCATCGCGAGGCTCGTGAACCGCACGACAGCCGCATTCTGCAGCACGGACAGCCCCGTGGCCTCGGGGAGGGCAGCCCCGGCCCAGTAGTAGAAGACGGCGAAGCGGGTCACGACGCCACGAGGACCGGAGAGCGCCGGCGCGGCGATCGGGTTGACGAGCACGAGCCGGGAGGCGCGGAGCCCGTCCGCGAGGGCGGCGGAGGCGACGATCGACCCGAACGAGTGCCCGAGCACGACGACCGACTCGTCGATCCCGACGGCGGCCGCGAACGCGGTCAACCAGGCGGCGTAGGCGGCGACGCTGTGCTCGCCCTCGAGAGGCGTCGACTCGCCGAAGCCCGGCAGGTCGGGCATGACGACCCGCACGCCCGTGAGGTGGGCGACGACCGGCTCGAGGCCGTGGTGGTCGCCGCGGAAGCCGTGCACCGCGAGCACGACCGGGCTGTCGTCGTCGGTGCCCGGCGTGTCGTAGGTCCACCACGCGGTGTCGCTGCCAGCGACACGGACGACGTCCTCGCGCACCGCGACGGACTCGAGGAGGCGCCGGTACGGCGACGGGACACGGGGCTCTCTGACGATCACGGGCCGAGTCTACGGAGGCGGTCCTGGCGGAACGCGCGCGCTCGGCCGTCGGCCGTCCTAGAGTTGGCCGGGTGAGCTTCACTGCCCCCATCCAGCAGCCCGGTCTGACCCTCGATCCCGCATGGCACCGACGTGCCGTGTTCTACGAGGTGATGGTCCGCTCGTTCGTCGACAGCAACGGCGACGGCGCCGGCGACCTCCAGGGGCTGCTCTCGCGGCTCGACTACCTGCAGTGGCTCGGGGTCGACGCCCTGTGGCTCCCGCCGTTCTTCCAGTCGCCCCTGCGCGACGGCGGCTACGACATCGCCGACTACAAGGCGATCCTGCCGGAGTTCGGCACCCTCGACGAGTTCCGCGACCTCGTGACGAAGTCGCACGAGCGCAACATGCGCATCGTCATCGACATGGTGCTCAACCACACGTCGGACCAGCACGAGTGGTTCCAGCAGTCCCGCGAGGACCCCGAGGGCCCCTACGGCGACTTCTACGTCTGGCGCGACACCGACGAGGAGTACTCGAACATCCGCGTCATCTTCGTCGACACGGAAGAGTCGAACTGGACCTTCGACCCCGTGCGCCGCCAGTTCTTCTTCCACCGCTTCTTCTCGCACCAGCCCGATCTGAACTTCGAGAACCCGGCCGTTCAGGAGGCCGTCTTCGACGTCGTCCGGCACTGGCTCGACCTGGGCGTCGACGGCCTGCGGCTCGACGCCATCCCCTACCTCTTCGAGACGGAGGAGGGCAACGGCGAGGGCGAGCCCGCCACCCATGAGTTCATCAAGCGGCTCCGTCGCATGGTCGACGACGAGTTCCCCGGCCGCGTGCTCATCGCCGAGGCGAACCAGTGGCCCGCCGAGACGGCCGCCTTCTTCGGCACCGAGGAAGAGCCCGAGTGCCACATGGCCTTCGACTTCCCGGTCATGCCCCGCATCTTCTACTCGCTGCGGGCGCAGAACGGCTCGGAGCTGAAGCGCATCCTCTCCGAGACCACCGAGGTGCCGCCGGGCGCCGCATGGGCCGTCTTCCTCCGCAACCACGACGAGCTGACGCTCGAGATGGTGAGCGAGGAGTACCGCCAGGCGATGTACGGCTGGTACGCCTACGACCCGCGGATGCGCTCGAACATCGGCATCCGTCGCCGCCTCGCTCCCCTGCTCGACAACTCCCGGGCGGAGCTCGAGCTCGTCCACGCCCTGCTGTTCGCGCTGCCCGGCAGCCCGTTCCTGTACTACGGCGACGAGATCGGCATGGGCGACAACATCTGGCTGCCCGACCGCGACTCGTCGCGCACGCCGATGCAGTGGACGCCCGACCGCAACGCCGGCTTCTCGACGGCCGACCCGGGCAAGCTGTTCCTGCCCGTCGTGCAGTCGCTCGTCTTCAACTACAACCTGGTCAACGTCGAGAGCCAGCTGGCCCAGTCGCGGTCGCTGCTGCACTGGGTGCGGAACGTCATCCACGTCCGCAAGGCGCACCCGGTGTTCGGGCTCGGCACCCTCGAGGTGGCCGAGACGGACCAGGAGTCGGTGCTCGCGTTCGTCCGGTCGTACGAGGGCGAGGGCACCCAGTTCGGCGCCTCCGCCGAGGACGTCCTCTGCGTGTTCTCGTTCGCGCACAACCCGTCCGCCGTCACCGTCACGGCACCGCACCTCGCGGGCCGGACGCTCTTCGACCTCTTCGGCGGGGCCCAGTTCCCGTCGTTCGACGACGAGGGCAAGGTCACCATCACGCTCGGCACGCAGCAGTTCTTCTGGCTGCACGTCGGCGACGTGCCCGCCGCGCCGGCTGCTGTCGGCGGCGCCTCCTAGGCTCTGAGGGTGAGCCAGACCGACCCTGCCGAGACCGTGCCGTCCACTCCCGTCCTCGACTCCCCCGCTGCGGCGGGTGACCTGCCGTCGGCGTGGTGGAAGGCACTCGGCGTGTTCGACCTGGAGACGACCGGCATCGACGTCGAGACGGCCCGGATCGTCACGGCTCACGTCGGCCTCATCGACGCGACGGGCGCGACGGTCGCGCACGGTGAGTGGCTGGCCGACCCCGGCGTCGAGATCCCCGAGCAGGCCAGCGCCGTGCACGGCATCTCGACGGAGCGCGCGCGGGCCGAGGGGCGGCCCGCCGCCGAGGTCGTGGCCGAGATCGTCGCCGCTGTCAGGGCGGTCTTCGCCCGTGGCGTGCCGCTCGTCGTCTACAACGCGCCCTACGACCTGACCCTCCTCGACCGCGAGGCGCGTCGGCACGGCATCGAGCCCCTCGGCGAGGTCGGCGAGATCGGCTGCGTCGTCGATCCGCTCGTCATCGACAAGGCCGTCGACCGCTTCCGCAAGGGCAAGCGCACCCTCGAGGCCGCCGCCGGCGTCTACGGCGTGGTCCTCGACGACGCGCACGACGCCGGTGCGGACGCCGTGGCTGCGGGTCGCGTCGCCCAGGCGATGGCCAAGCGGTACCCCGACCAGCTCGACGTGCCGACCACCGACCTGCACGACCTGCAGGTCGGCTGGTGCTCGACCCAGGCGGCGTCGTTCCAGGAGTACATGCGCCGCAAGGACCCCACGTTCACGACGTCCGGCGAGTGGCCGCACCGCTCGCTGCCCGCCTCCTGAGTCGGACGGCCTGGCCGCCGCCTGAGTCAGACGGCGCGGCCGCCTCCCGCGGCGCCCGCGCAGACGACGAGAGGCGGTCCACCGGGGTGGACCGCCTCTCGCGGTGACCAGGGGCTGTGCCCTGGCAGGTGCTGCCTACTTGCCGAAGTTCTTGTAGCGCGAGTTGAACTTCTCGACGCGACCGGCCGAGTCGAGGATGCGCTGCTTGCCCGTGTAGAACGGGTGCGACTCGGACGAGATCTCGACGTCGATGACCGGGTAGGTCTCCCCGTCGAGCTCGATGGTCTTGTCGCTCGTCGTCGTGGAGCGCGTGAGGAACGTGGCGCCCGATGCGAGGTCGCGGAAGACGATCTGCTTGTACTCGGGGTGGATGTCGGTCTTCATGAGAGTCCTAGGTCTAGCGGTGGATGGTGGTGTGAAGTTCGAGGAGGCGCTGCGCACGCATGCGCAGGACCAGCTGTCAACGATACCAGACGCGCGGCCCCGATCCGAGGAACGAACCGTCCGGCGACGTGGACCCGTCAGCGGGCGGCGCGAGCCGTGTAGCGGCCGTCCTCCGAGGTGACCTCGAGCTCGACGCCGAAGGTGGCGCCGAGGGTCTCGGCCGTCACGACCTCGTCGATCGGGCCGGCGGCCACGACGGAGCCGTGGTCGAGGAGGAGCGCGTGCGTGAAGCCGCGCGGGATCTCCTCGACGTGGTGGGTGACCATGACGATGGCGGGGGCGCCCTCGGACTGCGCGTAGCCGGACAGCATCCGCAGCAGCTCTTCTCGGGCCCCGAGGTCGAGGCTCGCGGCCGGCTCGTCGAGCAGCAGGAGCTCGGGGTCGGTCATGACCGCACGCGCGATCTGGACGCGCTTCTGCTCACCGTCGCTCAGCTCGCCGAAGGTGCGCTCCGACAGGTGGTCGAGGCTCCACTCGTCGAGCACGCGGTGGGCACGACGCACGTCGACGCCCTCGTACTCCTCGTTCCAGCGGCCGGTGACCGAGTAGGCGGCGGTGAGGACGACGTCGACGACCTTCTCCTTGGCCGGGATGCGCCGGGCGATCGTCGTCGAGGCGAAGCCGATGCGCGGGCGGAGGTCGAAGAGGTCGACGGAGCCCAGGTCGCCGCCGAGCACCTCGGCGGTGCCGGAGCTCGGGTGGGTCTGTGCCGCCGCCACCTGGAGCAGGGAGGACTTCCCGGCGCCGTTCGGCCCCAGCACGATCCACCGCTCGTCCGAGTCGACGGTCCAGGTCAGCGAGTCGACGACGGGGACGCCGCCGCGGACGAGGGAGACATCGGTCAGCTGCAGGACGGTAGGCATGCTCGACAGCCTATCGACGCAGGGAGCCGTAGACCTGGAGGGTGCGGTCAGCGATCCGCGTCCAGGAGAACTCGCTCTCGGCGCGCATCCGGCCCGCCCGCCCCATCAACCGGGCGAGCGCCGGGTCGGAGACGACCTCGGTGAGGATGCGAGCGAGGTCGGCGACGAACTGGTCGGGGTCGAGTGGAGTCCCCGTGCCGTCCTGCGCCTGCTCGAGCGGGACGATGCGGCCGGTGAGGCCGTCGGCCACGACCTCGGGGATCCCGCCGGTGTCCGACCCGACCACAGGCACGCCACAGGCCATGGCCTCGAGGTTGACGATGCCGAGCGGCTCGTAGACGGACGGGCAGACGAAGGTCGTGGCGGCGCTGAGGACGGCGCTGAGCTGGTGACGAGGCAGGATCTTCTCGATCCAGACGACGCCGGTCCGCTCCTCCTGCAGTTCGCGGACCAGGCCGCTCACCTCCGCCATGATCTCGGGGGTGTCGGGTGCGCCGGCGCAGAGCACCAGCTGGACGTCCGCGGGCAGCAGCTTGGCCGCGCGCAGCAGGTACGGAAGGCCCTTCTGACGGGTGATGCGCCCGACGAAGACGACCGAGGGGCGATCGGGGTCGATGCCGAGCTCGCGCACCAGGTCGGCGTCGTCGACGCGCTGCCACGCCTCGAGGTCGATGCCGTTGTAGACGACGCTGACCTTCTGCTCGTCGATGCCGGGGTAGGAGCGCAGGATGTCGCGGCGCATCCCCTCGCTGACGGCGATCACGGCATCGGCCGTCTCGTAGGCCTGGCGCTCGATCCAGCTCGACACGCGGTAGCCGCCGCCGAGCTGCTCGGCCTTCCAGGGGCGGAGCGGCTCGAGGCTGTGCGCCGTGAGCACGTGCGGCACGTCGTGCAGCATCTGGGCGAGCTGGCCGGCCGCGTTCGCGTACCAGGTGTGGCTGTGCACGATGTCGGCGCCCGCCACGTCCTGGGCGATGCGGACGTCGGTGCCGAGGGTGCGGAGCGCACCGTTGACCTGGGCGAGCTCGGCCAGGTCCGGGTAGCCCGTCGTGTCGGGCTCGGGGTCCACGTCGCCGAAGGCCCGGACCTGCACCTCGATCGACTGCCTCAGCGCCTTCGCGAGCTCGACGACGTGGACGCCGGCGCCTCCGTAGACGTTCGGCGGATATTCCTTGGTGATGACATCGACTCGCACGAGCATCACCGTAGTCGTGCACCGGAGAAACGTGCCATTCTGGCCCCATGGCATCAAAGAAGATCTTCGGCATCGTCCTGGCCGGGGGCGAGGGCAAGCGCCTCATGCCCCTGACCGCTGACCGGGCGAAGCCCGCCGTCCCGTTCGGCGGCAACTACCGCCTCATCGACTTCGCGCTCTCGAACCTCATCAACTCGGGCCTGCGTCAGATCGTCGTGCTGACGCAGTACAAGTCGCACAGCCTCGACCGCCACGTCTCGCAGACCTGGTCGATCGAGGGGCTGCTCGGCGCGTACGTCGCCTCCGTGCCCGCACAGCAGCGCCTCGGCAAGCGCTGGTTCGCCGGCAGTGCCGACGCCATCCTCCAGAGCCTCAACCTGCTCCGCGACGAGAAGCCCGACATCGTCGTCGTGGTCGGCGCGGACCACGTCTACCGGATGGACTTCGAGCAGATGGTGGAGGCGCACATCGCCTCGGGCGCCGGCGTCACCGTCGCGGCCATCCGCCAGCCGATCTCGCTGGCCGACCAGTTCGGCGTCATCGAGGTGGACCCCGACGACCCGACGCGCATCGGCCGGTTCCTGGAGAAGCCGAAGGACGCCACGGGACTGCCCGACTCCCCCGACGAGATCCTCGCGTCCATGGGCAACTACGTCTTCGACGCCGACGTGCTCATCGACGCGGTGCTCCGCGACGGCGAGAAGGCCGACTCGGACCACGACATGGGCGGCGACATCGTCCCCGACTTCGTGTCCCGCGGCGACGCTGCCGTCTACGACCTGAACCGCAACGAGGTGCCCGGCTCGACCGAGCGCGACCGCTACTACTGGCGCGACGTCGGCACCATCGACTCGTTCTACGACGCGCACCGCGACCTGATCTCGGCCCTGCCGATCTTCAACCTCTACAACACCGACTGGCCGATCTTCAGCCAGCAGCTCAACTCCCCGCCGGCCAAGTTCGTCCGCGACGGACTGGGCAACCTCGGCACGACCATCGACTCGGTGGTCTCGCTCGGATCGCTCCTCTCGGGTGCGCACGTCGAGCGCAGCGTCCTCGGTCCGTGGTGCACCCTCGACTCCGGCTCGCGCGTCGTCGACTCGATCGTCTTCGAGCGGGCCCACATCGGGCCGAACGCGACCGTGAACAGGGCCATCCTCGACAAGGACGTGGTCATCGCCGAGGGGGCCTCCGTCGGCGTCGACGCCGAGGCTGACCGCGCCAGGGGCTTCACGGTGACGCCCTCGGGCATCACGGTCGTCGGCAAGGGCGTCCGCGTCGACCAGTAGCCCCTGTCCCGCCGCCGACGGCGCCGCCGCCTCGTCCTCCTCGTGACGAAGGATGACGGCGCCGTCCGGCCGTCCGCCGGCCGGACACTAGGGTGATCGCGTGCCCCGCTTCCTGACCGTCCTCGACGTCGACTCCACGCTCATCGAGGACGAGGTCATCGAGCTCCTCGCCGACGCCGCAGGTGCGCGGGACGAGGTCGCCGCCATCACCGAGCGCGCGATGGCCGGCGAACTCGACTTCGCCGAGAGCCTGCACGCGCGCGTCGCGACCCTGGCGGGGCTGCCCTCGACGGTGTTCGCCGAGGCCGCGTCCCGGATCCGCCTCACGGCCGGCGTGCCCGAGCTGGTCGCCGGCCTGCACGCCCACGGCAGCGTGATCGGCGTCGTCTCGGGCGGGTTCCACGAGGTGCTCGACCCGATCGCGGAGAGCCTCGGGCTCGACTTCTGGCGCGCCAACCGGCTCGAGGTCGTCGACGGCGCCCTGACCGGGCGGGTCGACGGTCCGGTCGTCGACGCCGCGGGCAAGGCCGCCGCACTCCGCGAGTGGGCCGAGGAGGCGAGGGTCGCCCCTGCCCACACGGTCGCGGTCGGCGACGGGGCGAACGACCTGCTGATGATGGACGCCGCGGCGCTCTCGGTGGCGTTCAACGCCAAGCCCCGGGTGCGCGACCACGCGGACCTGGTCGTGACGCACTGCGACCTGTCGCAGGTCCTGCCGCTGCTCGGCCTCCGCGGCTGAGCAGGCGGTCCGGGCCTGGACCTGGGCCTGGCGACGCGTCGCTCGGCGACGTCGCGGTGCAGTGAGGCCGCTGTGGCCCTAGTGGCCCATCCCGAGGCCGCCGTCGACCGGCACGACTGCGCCGGAGATGTAGCCGGCGTCGTCGCTCGCGAGCCACGCGATCGCCTTGGCGACCTCCGAGGCCGTGCCGAAGCGTCCCGCGGGGATGCTCTTCTTGTAGCCGGCCTGCTGCTCGTCGGGCAGGACGGCCGTCATGTCGGTCTCCACGAACCCCGGGGCGACGACGTTGGCGGTGATGCCGCGGGCGCCCACCTCCCTCGTCAACGACCGCGCGAAGCCCACCAGGGCCGCCTTCGACGCCGAGTAGTTCGCCTGGCCGGCGCCGCCGAGCAGGCCGACGACGCTCGAGACCAGGACGATGCGACCGAACCGGGCCTTGAGCATGCCCTTGGAGGCGCGCTTGACGACGCGGAACGCCCCGCCGAGGTTCGTGTCGACGACCGAGGTGAAGTCCTCCTCGGTCATGCGCATGAGCAGGCCGTCCTTGGTGATGCCCGCGTTGGCGACGACGACCTCGACCGGGCCGAGCTCGGCCTCGACGGCGGTGAAGGCGGCGTCGACGCTCGCGGCGTCGGTCACGTCGGCGACGACCGTGAAGCTGCCCTCGGGGCCCTGGCCGCTGCGTGCGGTGACGGCGACGCGGTGGCCCTGGGCGACGAACTCCTCGGCGATCGCGAAGCCGATCCCTCGGTTGCCGCCGGTGACGAGGACGGTGCGGGGGGTGGTCATGATGGTGCTCCTCGGTGTGGGCGTCAGGGGTGCTCGGGTCCGTGGACCGCGTGCCAGCCTACTGTCGGACGCCGGGATTACGATCTAGTCAACCGCCGACCCTCGGCGTCCCGAGCCCGTGAGGCCATGAAGACATCCACCCCGATCACCACGCTCCCCCCGTCGCCCGCCGACGATCGCCATGCCCGCATGCGTCGGTACCTGCTGGCCACGGGCATCCGCATCGTCTGCATCATCTTCTGCTTCGTCATCCCGCTCAGCTGGTGGACGCTCATCCCCGTCTTCGGTGCCGTCGTCATCCCGTACGTGGCCGTGGTGCTGGCCAACGTCGGCCACGAGAGCGGTCAGGACGTCGAGCGGCCCGGGGGCCTCGAGGTCTACCGGGGGCCTCAGCAGCCGTGGACTCCCCCGGCCCCCCACGACCCGGACGACGACCCCGTCGTCGGCTCGGACGGAGTGCCCCGGTGATGCTCGGCCTCGGGCAGCAGGGCCCTGGCGACGTGCAGTGCTCCCGGTCAGGGTGCACTGCAGGCGCCGTGCACGCGGTCAACTGGCGCAACCCCAAGATCCACGGCCTCGAACGCGTCAAGGTCTGGTCGGCCTGCGACGAGCACGTCGGCTACCTCGCCGAGTTCCTCCGGGCCCGCGACTTCCCGGTCGTCCTGACGCCTGCGGGCGAGACGGTCGACCGGGTCGAGCAGGAGGCGCGTTGAGCGCCCCGCAGGCGTCGGAGGCTCGCCCGGCCACCGCCTCCAAGTGGCTGGGCTACCTCGCCGTCGTGGTGGTCTTCGCGGTCATCTGCGGCCTCCTCGCCCATTGGCAGTGGAGTCGTCACGAAGAGAAGATGGCGGTCGTCCACCAGCTCGAGCAACGGTACGACGCCGCTCCGATCCCCCTGCAGGAGGCGGTGCCCGAGCTGGGCTCGTACGACCCCGCCCTCGAGTGGCAGCCCGTCTCGATGACCGGCCGCTACCTCGTCGACGACGAGCTGCTCGTCCGCAACCGGCCCCTGAACGGCCAGCCCGGCTTCGACGTGCTCGTGCCGTTCCAGGTGAGCGGCGGCGACGTCTTCGTGATCGACCGCGGCTGGGTCCCGACCGGGAACGACCAGGACGCTCCCGACGTCGTCCCCGCCCCGCCGACCGGCGAGGTCACCGTGACCGCACGGCTCAAGCCGGGCGAGCCCGCGCTCGGCGACCGGACCGGCGTCCCCGGCACGAACCAGATCGCCACGATCCAGCTCAGCGAGGTGCAGAAGCGGGTCGACGGCCAGATCTACGACGCGAGCTACGGCCTGCTCGCCTCAGAGGACCCGACCCCCGCGACCGCTCCCGTGAAGGCCAGCGCGCCGGAGATCGACACCGGCCTCAACCTGTCGTACTTCGTGCAGTGGATCATGTTCGCGGTCGGCGCGTTCGGGTTCCTGTTCTACGTGTTCCGGCAAGAGAGGCGGAACAAGCTGCTGGACGCCGCCGACGACGAGACCCCGGAGGAAGCGGCCGAGCGCGAGCGTCGGCGTGCGTCGCGTCCCCGTGCGGATCACGAAGAGGAAGACGAGCTGCTCGACGCCGCCGGGCGCTGAGGTCGTCAGCGCCCGGTCGGCGTCGGGGCGGACGCCCCCGGTGACGCCGGACGGTCTCAGGCCAGGTTGATCAAGTCGGAGTAGTCCGGGGTCCAGTGGTCCTCGGTGCCCTCGGGCATGATGAGGACGCGCTCGGGGTTCAGCGCCTCGACGGCGCCCTCGTCGTGGCTCACGAGCACGACGGCGCCCTCGTAGTTCGCCAGGGCGTCGAGGATCTCGAGGCGGCTGGCGGGGTCGAGGTTGTTCGTGGGCTCGTCGAGCAGCAGCACGTTCGCGCCCGAGACGACGATCATCGCCAGCGCGAGGCGGGTCTTCTCTCCACCGGAGAGCACACCGGCAGGCTTGGCCGAGTCGTCTCCCGTGAACAGGAACGAGCCGAGCACGCGCCGCGCCTCCATCTCGGTGATGTTCGGCGAGGACGACACCATGTTCTCGAGGACGCTGCGCTTGACGTCGATCGTCTCGTGCTCCTGGGCGTAGTAGCCCACGCGCAGGCCGTGCCCGGGTTCCAGCTGGCCGGTGTCGGGCTCGTCGACGCTCGCCAGGATGCGCAGCAGGGTGGTCTTGCCGGCACCGTTCAGGCCGAGGATGACGACCTTCGAGCCCCGGTCGATGGCGAGGTCGACGGCGGTGAAGATCTCGAGCGAGCCGTAGCTCTTCGACAGGTTCGAGGCCATCAGGGGCGTCTTGCCGCAGGCGACCGGGGTGGGGAACCGCAGCTTGGCGACGCGGTCGACGGCGCGGACCTCCTCGAGGCCGGAGAGCAGCTTCTCGGCTCGGGCGACCATCTGGTGGGCCGCAGCGGCCTTCGAGGCCTTCGCACCGAAGCGCGCGGCCTGCTTCTGCAGCGCCGACGCCTGCTTCTCGGCGTTGCTGCGCTCCTTCTTGCGACGTTCCTCGTCGGCGGCGCGCTGGCGCTGGTAGTTGCGCCAGCCCATGTTGTAGATGTCGATGGCCTGGCGGTTTGCGTCGAGGTAGAAGACGCGGTTCACGACCTCCTCGACCAGCTCGATGTCGTGGCTGATCACGATGACGCCGCCCTGGTAGGTCTTGAGGTACTCGCGCAGCCACACGACGCTGTCGGCGTCGAGGTGGTTGGTGGGCTCGTCGAGGATCATCGTGTCCGCGGCCGAGAACAGGATGCGCGCGAGCTCGATGCGTCGGCGCTGACCGCCCGACAGCGTCGAGAGGGGCTGGTCGAGGATGCGGTCGGGCAGGCTCAGGTTGCTGGCGATGGAGGCGGCCTCGGCCTCGGCGGCGTAGCCCCCGAGCGCGTTGAACTGGTCGTCGAGGTCGCCGTACCGCTTCATGGCCCTCGCCGCGATGTCCGGGTCGGGATCGCCCATCGCGAGGGTCGCCTCCTGGATGCCCAGCAGCAGCTGCCCGAGCCCGCGGGCGTCGAGGATCCTCGTGCGCGCAAGGTCTTCCGGGTTGCCGCTGCGAGGGTCCTGCGGCAGGTAGCCGATCTCGCCGTGACGGTCGATCTTGCCGCCCGTCGGGAGGGTCTCGCCGGCGAGCGTCTTGGTCATGGTGGTCTTGCCGGCGCCGTTGCGGCCGACCAGACCGATCTTGTCGCCCTTGTCGACGCGGAAGCTCACGTCGGCCATGAGCAGACGCGCGCCGACGCGGATCTCGAGATCGTGCACGGAAAGCACAGCAGAAGTCCAATCGATTGGGGAGATGTCCACAACGGGGCCCGGCGTGGGGCCGCCTCTAGGATGAGGACGTCGCGTGGAGAGGGGTCGCAGCACTGCGCTGCCGACCAGCCGCTCGGCCGATCAACCTACCCATACTAGGAGACTTGCATGACTGACACCGCCGCATCGATCTCGCGGCCGGTCCTCGCCGACCGGCTGGTGGCCCGCAGCTGGGCCACCGACGTCGCCCTGGTGCTCGGCGGGGTCGCTTTCACGTCGGCCCTCGCGCAGGTGCAGGTGCCCATGTGGCCCGTGCCGATCACCGGTCAGACCCTGGCCGTGATGCTCGTCGGCGCCACGCTGGGGGCCCGACGCGGCGCCCTGTCGATGCTCACGTACCTCGTCCTCGGCGTCGCCGGGCTGCCGATCTTCGCCGAGTTCTCCGGCGGTCCGCTCAGCGTGCTGCGTCCGAGCTTCGGCTTCATCCTCGGCTTCGTCCCGGCCGCGCTCGTCATCGGCTGGCTCTCGCAGCGCGACTGGGACAAGAAGTGGGCCCTGTCCGCCGCCGCGTTCTTCCTCGCCAGCCTGATCCCGTTCGCCACGGGACTCCCCTACATGGCGGTCGTGCTGAACTCGCTCGGCATCGACGCGTCGCTCGGCAGCGTCCTGGCGCTCGGCGTGTACCCGTTCATCGTGGGCGGGGTCGCGAAGTGGCTGATCGCCGCGTCGGCCCTGCCGCTCGCCTGGCGCGCGCTCGGGCGTCTCGGCAAGTAGGAGCGCCGCTCGCTCAGCGGGCGCGCACACGAAGGACGCCCCCGGTCATCGACCGGGGGCGTCCTTCGTGTGCGGGGTGGATCAGATCGAGAAGCCGATGGCACGCATCATGTCGCGGCCGTCGTCGGTGATCCGGTCGGGGCCCCACGGCGGCATCCACACCCAGTTGATGCGGAAGGCGTCGACCACGCCGTCGAGGGCGTTGGCCGTGTCGGCCTCGATCACGTCGGTGAGCGGGCAGCCAGCCGACGTCAACGTCATGCTGATGATGAGGGCGTTCTCGTGCTCCTCGTCCATGGCGAGGTCGTAGATGAGGCCGAGGTCGACGATGTTGACCCCGAGCTCGGGGTCGACGACCTCCTTGAGAGCCTCGATCGTGGCGTCGAACTTCTCCGGGGCGAGGGCGACGGCCATGGTCAGCTGACCGCCGGCGTCGTCGCGGCCGCCGCGGCGGCCGCAGCGGACACGTAGCGGTCGTAGCCCTCGTCCTCGAGACGGTCGGCCAGCTCGGGGCCGCCCTGCTCGGCGACGTGGCCGTCGACGAAGACGTGGACGAAGTCGGGCTTGATGTACCGGAGGATCCGCGTGTAGTGCGTGATCATCAGCAGGCCGAGGCCCGTGTTGGCCTTGGCGCGGTTGACGCCCTCGGAGACGATCTTGAGGGCGTCGACGTCGAGACCGGAATCGGTCTCGTCGAGCACGGCGAACTTCGGTTTCAGCAGCTCGAGCTGCATGATCTCGTGACGCTTCTTCTCGCCGCCCGAGAAGCCCTCGTTGACGTTGCGCTCGGCGAACGAGGCGTCCATCTTGAGGTCGCTCATGTGGGTGCGGAGGTCCTTGATCCAGGTGCGGATCGCGGGAGCCTCGCCGTCCAGGGCGGTCTTGGCGGTGCGGAGGAAGTTGGCGACCGTCACGCCGGGGATCTCGACCGGGTACTGCATGGCCAGGAAGAGACCGGCCTTGGCCCGCTCGTCGACCGACATGTCGAGCACCTCGCGACCGTCGAGCAGGATGCTGCCGCCGTCGACGTTGTAGCGGGGGTGCCCGGCGATCGTGTAGGCGAGGGTGGACTTGCCGGAGCCGTTCGGGCCCATGACGGCGTGGATCTCGCCCTCGTTGATGGTGAGGTCGACGCCCTTGAGGATGGGCTTGACGCCCTGGTCGGTGTCGATGCTGACCTTGAGGTCGCGGATCTCGAGAGTGGACATGCGTTCTTTTCCTTACTGTGCGACGTCGGCGGACGACGCGGTGGTGTCGACGTACACGTCACCGTCGACGACGGTGACACGGAAGACCGGTACGGGTTCGTAGGCAGGGAGGGTGAGCGGCTTGCCGGTCGTCAGCTCGAACTTGGAGCCGTGCGCCCAGCACTCGAGCGTGTCGTCCTCGACGAAGCCCTCGGAGAGCGAGATGTCGCCGTGGGTGCAGGTGTCGCCGATCGCGTGGATGTCGCCCGAGCTGTCCTTGACGACGGCGACGGCGACTCCGTCGACGACGACGCGCATCGCCTGGGCCGGCGTGACGTCGTCGACGCCGCAGACCTTGACCCCGGCCATCAGGCGGCGCCGCCTGCCGTCGAGAGGCCCTCACCTGCGGTGAGCTCGACCTCGAGTGCGTCGATGAGACGTTCCTGCAGCTCGGGCTCGCCGATCTTCTGCACGACCTCGCTGAGGAACCCGAGGACGACGAGCCGACGTGCCTCGTGCTCCGAGATGCCGCGCGACTGCAGGTAGAAGAGGTGCTCGTCGTCGAACCGACCGGTGGCGCTGGCGTGGCCGGCCCCGGCGATGTCGCCCGTCTCGATCTCCAGGTTCGGGATCGAGTCAGCCCGCGTGCCCTCGCTGAGGACGAGGTTGCGGTTCTGCTCGTAGCTGTCGGTCCCGGGTGCGGTGCGGGCGATCAACACGTCGCCGATCCAGACCGTGCGGGCGCCCACGCCCTGCAGCGCGCCCTTGTAGTTGACGCGGCTGCGGCTGTTGGGGGCGTCGTGGTGCACGTAGACCTGCTGCTCGAGGTGCTGGCCCGCGTCGGCGAAGTAGACGCCGTAGAGCTCGGTGTCCGAGCCCTGCCCGGCCAGGTGGGCCGAGGGATTGACGCGCACGATCGAGCCGCCGAGCGAGACGACGAAGTGCTTGAGCTGGGCGTCGCGACCGATGGTCGCGAAGTGGCTCGCGAGGTGGATCGCGTCGTCGTCCCACTCCTGCAGGCTGACGACGGTCAGGTGCGCCCCGTCGTCGACGACGATCTCGACGTTCTCGACCAGCTGCGCCGAGCCCGTGTTGCGGAGCACGACCAGCGAGCGGGTGTTCGCGGTCGCGTGGATGACGGTGTGGCCGGCACGCGGCTCGCGGTCGAGGCCGCTCCGGCCGATCGTGACCGTGGACGGCTCGTCGCCGGTCAGGGTCACGACGAGGACCTTCTCGGTCGAGGCCCAGGCGTTCGCCGAGGCCTTGTCCTCCGGCGCGCCGGCACGCCCCACGCGGGCGTCGGCCCGGTCGAGCCACTCGACGGCCGCCCCGCCGGTCTCCCGGGCGAGGTACGCGTACGGCGAGCCGTCGAGCGGTCCGTCGATGAGCGGGCGGAGGCGGTCGACGGGACTGAGCTTCCAGTCGACCTCGCGGCCGGTGACGGCCGCGAAGGCTGCAGGGTCGGTGGAGCGGAAGCGGCCAGAACGGGTCTGGACGGGCACGAGGCCCCATCCGCCGTCGCTGTGCGCCCCTGCGCCGTGCTGGACGCCCTCGGGCGCGGTGTCTGTGGTGGTGGGTGCTGCGGCGGACATCTAGCCGACTGATCCTTCCATGCTCATCTCGATGAGCTTGTTGAGCTCGAGGGCGTACTCCATCGGCAGCTCCCGGGCGATCGGCTCGATGAACCCGCGCACGATCATGGCCATTGCCTCGTCCTCCGCCATGCCTCGCGACATGAGGTAGAAGAGCTGTTCCTCGCTGACCCGGGACACCGTCGCCTCGTGGCCGAGCTGCACGTCGTCGACGCGGATGTCGATCGCCGGGTAGGTGTCGGACCGCGAGATGGTGTCGACCAGCAGCGCGTCGCAGCGCACCGTGTTGGCGGAGTGGTGTGCCGCGTCGTCGACGCGGACCTCACCGCGGTACCCGGCGCGGCCGCCGCCCCGGGCGATCGACTTGGAGACGATCGACGACGTCGTGTAGGGCGCCATGTGGATCATCTTCGCGCCGGCGTCCTGGTGCTGGCCGGGACCCGCGAAGGCGACGGACAGGGTCTCGCCCTTGGCGTGCTCGCCGACGAGGTAGATCGAGGGGTACTTCATCGTCACCTTGGAGCCGATGTTGCCGTCGATCCACTCCATGGTCGCGCCCTCGTGGGCGATGGCGCGCTTGGTCACCAGGTTGTAGACGTTATTCGACCAGTTCTGGATCGTGGTGTACCGAACGCGGGCGTTCTTCTTCACGATGATCTCGACGACGGCCGAGTGCAGCGAGTCGCTCTTGTAGATCGGCGCCGTGCAGCCCTCGATGTAGTGGACGTAGCTGCCCTCGTCGGCGATGATCAGCGTCCGCTCGAACTGGCCCATGTTCTCGGTGTTGATGCGGAAGTAGGCCTGCAGCGGGATCTCGACCCGGACGCCCTTCGGCACGTAGACGAACGAGCCGCCCGACCAGACGGCCGTGTTCAAGGCGGCGAACTTGTTGTCGCCGGCCGGGATCACCGTGCCGAAGTACTCCTGGAAGATCTCGGGGTGCTCGCGGAGGGCCGTGTCGGTGTCCATGAAGATGACGCCCTGCTCCTCCAGGTCCTCGCGGATCTGGTGGTAGACGACCTCGGACTCGTACTGGGCGGCGACGCCCGCGACGAGGCGGTTGCGCTCCGCCTCGGGGATGCCGAGCTTCTCGTACGTGTTCTTGATGTCGTCGGGGAGTTCCTCCCACGTCGTCGCCTGCTTCTCGGTGGAGCGGACGAAGTACTTGATGTTGTCGAAGTCGATGCCGGAGAGGTCGGCGCCCCAGGTCGGCATGGGCTTCCGCTCGAAGAGCGCCAGGCCCTTGAGCCGGTTCTTGAGCATCCACTCCGGTTCGCTCTTCAGCGCCGAGATGTCGGTCACCACCTCGGGCGACACTCCACGGCGCGCGGAGGCGCCCGCTGCGTCGGAGTCGGACCAGCCGAACTCGTACTGCCCCAGGCTCTCGAGCTCTGGTCGGTCGATCAACACGTCTGACATGACTACCTCTTTCTCTGCTGGGCCGAACGTGGGTCGGGTCGTGACCATTCCCCGTCGGATGGGGGCCCAGCTGCTCGCGCTGCGAGACGGACTCCCGGTCGAGCTCCGACGGCTGCCTGCGTGGAGCGGAGGCGGAGCCAGCGTTGCTTAGACTGATGTGAGGTCCGCGTACCGCTTCTGCGGATCCCACGGCCCTCGGGCGTCGTCGTCGACGCTCGTGTCGGGTGTGTCCCTGAACTCATCGATTCTACAGGGCAGAGCGGCGGATGTGACGAAAGGCAGCAACTCGTGAGCAACGCACAGGTGACCCGGCCCGGACCCGTGACGCGCCTCTGGCGGTGGCTGCCGACGACGACCGACCGCCGCGTCCGGTTCATCGCCTGGGCCTCGCTGGTCTGCCAGGTCCTGCTGATCGGCACCGGAGGCGCGGTGCGGCTGACCGGGTCCGGCCTCGGCTGCCCGACGTGGCCTCGCTGCACCGCCGACTCGTTCGTCAGCACGCCCGAGATGGGGATCCACGGGGTGATCGAGTTCGGCAACCGCCTCCTCACCTTCGTCCTCACGGCAGTCGTCGTGCTGGCCTTCCTCTTCGTCCTCCGCATGCGCAAGCAGCGTCGTGAGCTGTTCTGGCTCACCTTCGCCCAGGGGATGAGCATCCCGCTCCAGGCCGTGCTGGGCGGCATCACCGTCCTGACGGGCCTGAACCCGTACATCGTCGGGGCGCACTTCCTCGTCTCGATCGCGCTGGTCGCCCTGTCCACGGTCCTCGTCTGGCGGGTGCTCCGCGGCCCGCGGGGTCACCACGCGGCGACTCCCCCGGCCTACGCCAGGCTCGTCCACGTCCTGTCCGGCATCGTCCTCCTGACCGTGGTCGTGGGCGTCCTCACCACCGGCTCCGGACCGCACGCCGGCGACGCCGCCACTCCCCGCAACGGCCTCGACCCGGCCGTGATGGACCACGTGCACAGCTGGCCCGCCTACGCCACCCTCGCGCTGACCCTCGCGGTCGTCGTCTGGACCCTCCGGACGGGTCTCCCGCGCCGGTTCCCCCTCGCCCTCCTCGGCGTCGAGCTCGTCCAGATCGCGGTGGGCATCGCCCAGGCGCGGACGGGCCTGCCGCCGCTCCTCGTCGGCTCGCACATGGTGCTGGCGGCGCTCTTGGTGGCTGCGACGACCGCGCTCGTCCTCTCCCTGCGTGAGGACCAGAGCCCGTCCGAGGCTCAGCTGACCGTCGACTCCGCGGAGTCCGTCCGCGTCTGAGCGGGCCGGTCGGCCGGAGCCTCGAGCGCGTCCGATGCGTCGGGCCCGTCCGGCGCGTCCCGCCGCATGATCACGTCGACGCCGTCGTCCTCGACCGGCACGAAGCCGTGCCGGAGGTACAGGCGCGCCGCCCGGCTGCCCGTCAGCACGTCCAGCAGCACGGGCCGCGACCCGAGCGAGGCGAGCGCCTCCCGGAGCAGGCGCGTGCCGATTCCCCGGCCCCGCGCCTCCTCGGCCAGGTAGAAATGGCGCAGCCAGACGTCGTCGCCCTCCGGGTGCACCGCGAGGCAGCCGAGGAGGCGCCCCCCGACCTCGACCACGCGGGTCTCGGTCGGCACGAACTCGCGCTCGAAGCGCGCACGGTTGTACGGCGGACGCCAGACGCCTGCCCGCCTCAGGTCGGGCTCGAGGGCGGCGAGCTTCAGGTCGGCGAGGGCGTCGACGTCGTCGGGTCGCCCCTCACGGACGGTCCAGTCGAGGACGTCCTCGGCGCCGGCGCTCACCGGACGCCTCAGAACGGCAGCAGCGGATCGATGCCGACGGCGATGAAGAGCAGCGTCAGGTAGGTGATGGAGCTGTGGAACACGCGCATCGGACGGACCTCGGCGACGTGCTGGATCGCACGGCTGTACAGGCGGTGCGACTCCCACACGAACCAGGTGCCGCTCGCCAGGGCGACGACCGTGTAGAGCACGCCCATGTGGGCGACGGGGACGAGCAGCAGCGAGCACGCGACGGTGGCCCACGCGTAGAGGATCACCTGGAGGCCGACGGACGACCGGCCGCGGACGACGGCGAGCATGGGCACCGACGCGGCGGCGTAGTCGTCCCGGTACTTCATCGACAGAGGCCAGTAGTGCGGCGGCGTCCAGAGGAAGATCACCATGAAGAGGATGACCGGAGGCCAGCTGAGGTCGTTCGTGACGGCGGCCCAGCCGATCAGGACGGGCATGCACCCGGCGATGCCGCCCCAGACGATGTTCTGGGGCGTGCGGCGCTTGAGCCACAGCGTGTAGACGAGCACGTAGAAGAGGATCGCGCCGAGCGACAGGGCGGCCGAGAGGAGGTTGACCGTGAGGGCCAGCCAGACGATGGAGGCGAGGCCCACGATCCAGGAGAACGCCAGCGCCTCCCGGTCGGTCACCTCTCCGGTGACGAGCGGCCGGCCCTGCGTCCGCTTCATGATGCGGTCGATGTCGCGGTCGATGTAGCAGTTGAACGCGGAGGCCGAGCCGGCGCTGAGCGCCCCGCCGATGAGGGTGGCCGCGACGAGCCAGAGGTTCGGGACGCCGCCCTGGGCGAGGAACATGGTCGGGGCCGTGGTGACGAGCAGCAGCTCCATCACGCGGGGCTTCGTGAGCGCGACGTAGGCGCCAGCCTTGCGACGGATGCCCCGGGGTCCGGTGGTGGGGCGGGTGTCGATGGCTGCGGTCATGGGTCCCTCTGACGAGATGTACGGTTCGGCGCGGAGAGTCTAGGCGAACCAGCGAGTCTAGGCGATGACCGGCGACGCTGACGGCGGAACGGCGCGCTCCCTGCGGGCGGAGCGAGCCCTTTCGTCCCTATACTTGCAGGTGCTTGCCAGTCGCACGCCCGCACGGCGACGGAATCCTCGACATCGAACCATCGGCTCCCTGTCGCGCGACCTCCGGTCCGTGCCCGAGCGGCCGCAGCCGACGACGTCTCGGCAGGCGCATGTCAGCGCGGGAGCGAATCGACCCCGCGCAGTTCGCAACAAGAAGGGTCATCTCCAAGTGGCAGATCTGCAGTGGGAATCCATTGACAACAAGGCCGTCGACACGGTCCGCGTCCTCGCGGCCGACTCGGTCGAGAAGGTCGGGAACGGCCACCCGGGGACGGCGATGAGCCTCGCGCCCGCCGCGTACCTCCTCTTCCAGAAGGTCATGCGTCGTGACCCCAGCGACAGCGAGTGGATCGGCCGCGACCGCTTCGTCCTCTCGGTCGGGCACAGCTCGCTGACCCAGTACGTCCAGTTCTACCTCGGCGGCTACGGCCTCGAGCTCGACGACCTCAAGGCGCTGCGCACCTGGGGCTCGAAGACGCCCGGCCACCCCGAGTACGGCCACACCGACGGCGTCGAGATCACCACCGGTCCCCTCGGCCAGGGGCTCGCCTCCGCCGTGGGCATGGCCTACGCCGCCCGCTTCGAGCGCGGCCTGTTCGACCCCGAGGCCGCCGTCGGCACCTCGCCGTTCGACCACTTCGTCTACGTCATCGCCGGCGACGGCGACCTGCAGGAGGGCGTCACCAGCGAGGCGTCCTCGCTCGCCGGTCACCAGCAGCTCGGCAACCTCGTCGTGATCTACGACTCCAACCAGATCTCGATCGAGGACGACACCAACATCGCCTTCACCGAGGACGTCCACGCGCGCTACGAGGCGTACGACTGGCAGGTCCAGGTCGTCGACTGGAAGAAGACGGGCGAGTACGTCGAGGACGTCGCCGCCCTCAACGACGCGATCGAGGCCGCCAAGGCCGAGACGAGCAAGCCCTCGCTGATCATCCTCAAGACGATCATCGGCTGGCCCTCGCCCAAGAAGCAGAACTCCGGCAAGATCCACGGCTCGGCGCTCGGCGCCGAAGAGCTGGCGGGCCTCAAGGAGGTGCTCGGCTTCGACCCCGAGAAGACCTTCGACGTCGACCCCGAGGTCCTCGAGCACACCCGCAAGGCCGTCGAGCGCGGCCAGGCACAGCACGCCGAGTGGCGCACGTCGTTCGACGAGTGGGCGTCGGCCAACCCCGACAAGAAGACCCTCCTCGACCGCGTCCTCAAGGGCGAGCTGCCCGAGGGCCTCGACGAGGCGCTGCCGGTCTTCCCGACCGACAAGGAGGTCTCGACCCGAGCCGCCTCCGGCAAGGTCATCAACGCCATCGCCGGCGTCGTCCCCGAGTTCTGGGGCGGCTCCGCCGACCTCGCCGAGTCGAACCTCACGACCATCAACGGCGGCGGTTCCTTCGTGCCGACCGAGTGGTCGACGCACGAGTGGCAGGGCAACCCCTACGGTCGCGTGCTGCACTTCGGCATCCGCGAGCACGCCATGGGCTCGATCATGAACGGCATCGCCCTGCACGGCAACACGCGCGTGTTCGGCGGCACGTTCCTCATCTTCAGCGACTACATGCGCCCTGCCGTGCGTCTCGCCGCCCTGATGAAGTCGCCGGTGACGTACGTGTGGACCCACGACTCCGTCGCGCTCGGCGAGGACGGCCCCACGCACCAGCCGGTCGAGCAGCTCGCCGCCCTCCGCGCGATCCCCGACTTCGCCGTGGTGCGCCCCGCCGACGCCAACGAGACCGCCTGGGCCTGGAAGACCATCCTCGACCGCTTCGACGGCCCGGCCGGCCTGGCGCTCAGCCGCCAGAACCTGCCCGTCTTCGAGCGCGGCGACGGCGACGCCGAGGGAGACGTCTTCGCGTCGGCGAAGAACGTCGCGAAGGGCGCCTACGTCCTCGCCGAGGCTCCCGGCGGCACGCCCGACGTGATCCTGATCGCCACGGGCTCCGAGGTGCAGATCGCCGTCGAGGCCCGTGAGGTCCTGCGCGGCGAGGGCATCAACGCCCGCGTCGTGTCGGCTCCCAGCCTCGAGTGGTTCGACGAGCAGAGCGCCGAGTACAAGGAGGCGGTCCTCCCGGCCGCCGTCAAGGCCCGCGTCTCGATCGAGGCAGGCGTCGCGCTCCCGTGGCGCGGCATCGTCGGCGACGCCGGACGCAGCATCTCCATCGAGCACTTCGGCGCCTCCGCCGACTACAAGACGCTCTACCGCGAGTTCGGCATCACCACCGAAGCCGCCGTGGCCGCCGTCAAGGACTCGCTGGCCGCTCTCTGAGCGCCGGCAAGAAAGAAGAGAACGACATGACCGACACCAACACCGCACAGCTCTCCGCCGCAGGCGTCAGCATCTGGCTCGACGACCTCTCGCGTGAGCGCATCAACGCCGGCGGCCTCGAGAAGCTGATCGCCGAGCGCAACGTCGTGGGCGTCACCACGAACCCGACCATCTTCGCGTCGGCCCTCGCCAAGGGCGAGGCCTACGACGACCAGGTCGCGCTGCTCGCCAAGACCGGCGTGAGCGTCACCGACGCGGTCTTCGAGATCACGACCGACGACGTCACCCGCGCCTGCGACATCTTCCGCGGCATCTACGACGACACGAAGGGCTTCGACGGCCGCGTGTCGATCGAGGTCGAGCCGGGCCTCGCGCACGACGCGCAGGGCACCATCGACCAGGCCGTCAAGCTCGCCGCCAAGGTGGGTCGTCCCAACGCGCTCATCAAGATCCCCGCGACGGTCGAGGGTCTCGAGGCCATCACCGCCGTGATCGCCAAGGGCATCAGCGTCAACGTCACCCTGATCTTCAGCCTCGAGCGCTACCGCGCCGTCATCAACGCCTACCTCACCGGTCTCGAGCAGGCCAAGGCCGCGGGCATCGACATCAGCGAGATCCACTCCGTCGCGTCGTTCTTCGTGTCGCGCGTCGACAGCGAGATCGACAAGCGCCTCGAGGCCGTCGGCACCGACGAGGCCAAGGCCCTCAAGGGCAAGGCGGGCGTCGCGAACGCCCAGCTCGCCTACGAGGCCTACGTCCAGGCCTTCGACACCGAGCGCGCGAAGGGCCTGCTCGCCGCCGGCGCCAACAAGCAGCGTCCCCTCTGGGCCTCGACCGGCGTCAAGGACCCTGCCGTCCTCGACACGACCTACGTGGTCGAGCTCGTCGCCGCCGACGTCGTCAACACGATGCCCGAGAAGACCCTCGAGGCCACGTTCGACCACGGCGAGGTCCGTGGCGACTCGATCAGCGGCTCCTACGCCTCCGCCAACGAGGTCATGGACGCGATCGCGGCCCAGGGCGTCTCGTACGACGAGGTCACCGAGCTGCTCGAGAAGGAGGGCGTGGAGAAGTTCATCGTCTCCTGGAACGAGCTGCTCGACACCGTCACCGCAGCCCTCGAGTCCTCGAAGCCCACCGCGGAGGACGCCAAGTGACCATCACGATCGCCGCGAGCGGCGACGCGGCCACCGCCGTCGAGACCGTCGTGCCCCAGCTGGTCAGCGACCTCGTCGCCTCCGGCATCACGGCGCAGAACCCGACTCTCTGGGGCCCGGACGCCGAGGAGGAGTCGGCCAAGCGTCTCGGCTGGACCGAGGCAGTCGTGGTCTCCACGCCCCTCCTCGACGAGATCGACGCGCTCCGCGAGGAGCTCGCCGCCAAGGGCGTCGACCATGTCGTGCTCGCGGGCATGGGCGGCTCGTCGCTGGCTCCCGAGGTCATCACGCGCACCTACGGCGTCGAGCTGACCGTGCTCGACGCCACGGAGCCCGGGCAGGTCCTCACGGCCCTCCACGACCGGCTCGAGCGGACCGTGCTCGTCGTGTCGTCGAAGTCCGGGTCGACGGTCGAGACCGCCAGCCAGCGCAAGACCTTCGAGAAGGCCTTCCGCGACGCCGGCATCGACCCGGTCGAGCGCATCGTGGTCGTCACCGACCCGGGGTCGCCCCTCGACGGACAGGCCCGGGAGGCCGGCTACCGCGTCTTCAACGCCGACCCCGCCATCGGCGGCCGCTACTCGGCGCTGTCGGCCTTCGGCCTCGTACCGTCCGGCCTCGCCGGCGCCGACATCCGCGAGCTGCTCGCCGAGGCGGACGCGGTCACGGTCGAGCTCTCGCAGGACAGCGCGGACAACCCCGGCCTCGTGCTGGGCGCGGTCCTCGCGGGCACCTCGCCCCTGCGCGACAAGATCGCGATCGTCGCCGACGGCACCCACATCATCGGGTTCCCCGACTGGGCCGAGCAGTTGATCGCCGAGTCCACCGGCAAGCAGGGCCGCGGCCTCCTCCCCGTCGTGCTCGGCACGGACGCTCCGGAGATCAGCCTGGGCCTGCACGACGTGCAGGTCGTGCGCCTGGTCGCCAACGCGGCGGAGACCCGTGAGGTCGCCCCCGGCGAGGTCGAGATCTCCGGTTCGCTCGGCGGTCAGATCATGGTCTGGGAGTACGCCGTCGCCGTGGCCGGGCGCCTGCTCGACATCAACCCGTTCGATCAGCCCGACGTCGAGTCGGCGAAGGTCGCGACGCGTGCGCTGCTCGACGACCGTCCGGCCCCGACTCCCCCGGCGTTCACCGCCGAGGGCGTCGAGGTCCGCGAGGTCGGCGGCGTCGAGCTCGGAGACTCGCTCGAGTCGGCCGTGTCGGCCCTCCTGTCGGCGCTGACCGACGACGGTTACCTGTCGATCCAGGCCTACGCCGACCGGGTTGCCTACCCGCAGCTCGAGGAGCTCCGCGACGTGCTCGCGGCGCGCACGAAGCGACCCGTCACCTTCGGGTGGGGGCCCCGCTTCCTGCACTCCACGGGCCAGTACCACAAGGGCGGACCCGCCAACGGAGTGTTCCTCCAGATCACCCAGACGGCGTCCACCGACCTGGAGATCCCGGAGAGCCCGTTCACGTTCGGACAGCTCGTCCAGGCGCAGGCCGCCGGCGACGCGACCGTGCTGGCCGACCACGGTCGCCCCGTGCTCCGGCTGACCGTCGACGACGTGGCGGGCGCACTGCCCGCACTGCTCGCCGCAGTCCGCTGAGCGTGAGGGGGGCGGCGGGCGGGGGGGCGCCCGCCCCCCGCGCCGGGGGGGGCCGGCCCCCGGCCCCCCCCCCCGGCCCCCGCGAACCCCCCCGCAAGAACCCCCCC
>NZ_CAUPYL010000015.1:0-29185 GCF_963515265.1 uncultured Frigoribacterium sp. | reverse complement strand
GTCCACGGGGGGCGTCTCGTCGTGCGGGGCCGGGGCCTGGCCGTCGTCCTCGGAGGGCAGCCGGGAGAACGAGGCCGTCCACAGGGGGGCCGACGTCGGTCGCGGACCGTTGTCGGCGTGCGGCGTCGGCGTCCGCAGAGGCGCGGGCGCAGGCGACGTAGCGGCTGCCGGGGCCACGGACTCCTCAGGCAGAGGTGCCGGTGCCGCCGGCCGCGTGACCTCGGACGGCGACTCGGTCGCGGGCTCGGCGCGCGACGGATCGTCCTGTCGCGCACGGGCTGCCGCTTCACGGTCGACGAGGGGAGCATCCGCACCGGTGTTCGCGACCGACCGGGCCGGGACGATCCACGCGGGAGGCGCCTCCTCGGCTCCGGCCTCGACCGTGCGCTGCCCGCCCCCTGCGCGCTCGTCCCCACGATCCTGGTCGGGGGCAGCCTCGTCGGCTGCAGCCTCGACGGGCGCCCGGTCGACCTGCTCCTGCTCGACGCGGCGGTCTCGGACCCACCAGGGCGCGTCGCCCGACGTCGTGGGCCGCGGCGGCTGGCGGAGCTGCCACGCCGGCGGCTCGGCCTGCCCGCCCGTTCCTGAGCCCGCGCCCGCGCCCTCGTCGCGACGTGCGGCCGCCGCAGCGACGTCGGCGCTCGTGACGGCACGACCGCACACTCCGCAGAACATGGCGCCGACGGGCAACGGGCTGTCGCAGGTGGGGCAGTGCATCGGGACCTCTAACGCTCGGGACGTGTCCCGCCATGGTATCCACGGAGCGAGCGGAGCGAGACCGCCGCCTTGGCTCGCTGCCACCGCGTCAGGTCGGCGTCGAGCGACCGGCGCATCTCGGCCACGGCCGCCCAGACGCGGTCGGCGTCCTCGGCCGGCGGCGGCGTCGGGGCGAAGACGGCCCGGTCCGCGACGCGGGCCAGCACGGCCGGCCTGGCCCCGCCGACCGCCTGGGCGACCTCGCTCCGCGTCCCCGACCGAGGGGTCTCGATGCCGTGGTCGACGACGGCGTCCTCGAACTCGCGCCACCCGCCCGTGATCCGCCTCACGGTGTCGGGAGCACGACGTCGGGCACGGCGACGGCGCAGCTTCACCGCCACGACGGCCAGGAACGGCGCCGCGACCACCCCGGTGACGAGCGCCGTCCAGCCGATCACCCGGACGACGACGAGCAGCACCGCCAGCCAGGCCGGCACCGTGTCGGGGTCCTCCTGCTCGGACTGCGGCGGCGTCTGGTCGTCGCGCACCTGAGGCTCCTGAGGCGGCGGCTGGACGACCGACTCGGGGCGCGAGACCTCGCTCGGGTCCTGCACGACGTCCTCGGGGATGGGGCGCTCGGCCGGGACGGGATCGAGCGCGACCCAGCCCGCCTGGGCCGTGTCCACCTCGATCCACGCGGTGACGTCTCCCCCGCGCACCGGCACCGGGCCCGTCGCGTCGGCGAGCTCGTCGGCGTCCGGCACGAAGCCCATGACCACCCGCGAGGGGAAGCCGAGCTCGTCGGCCATCAGGGCCGCGGCCGTCGCGTACTGCTCGGCGTCGCCGACCATGACCGGGTCCGTGAAGAGCTGGGCGATGCGCGCCGACCCGTGCCCCGACAGGCTGATCGGCTCGTCGGCCCCGACGCCGTGGCTGATGTAGCCCTCCTCGGCGAGGAGGTCGAGCACGGCCTGCAGGCGGGCGCCCGGCCCCTGCACGCCCTCCACCGCCTCCTGCACGGCGTCGGTCAGCTCGTCGGGGACGGCACGGGGCGACGGGACCCGGGCCGAGCCGGGCGTGAGGCCCTCCAGCTCGCCCTCGGCGGGCTGGTCGGGCAGCACCGCCTCCAGCCGGTAGCGGTCGCCCTCCTCGAGCCCGCCCACGACGGCGGCGGTCCCGCTCGTGTCGTTGTAGAAGAAGGCGTCCCGCCGGTCGGTCGCCGTCGCGCCGCCGAAGTCGATCGACTCGAACTTGCCGACCGTCGGCAGCCAGACCCCGCTGTACCCGTCGACGGTGACGGCCAGGGTGGTCTGTCGGCCGGACACCCCCGACTGGTCGAACACCGAGGGGACCCGGTCGAAGGAGCCGGACTCGCTCGTCACCTCGTCGCTGCCGACCGTGTACGCGACGCCGTCGTACGTGTCGAGCGTCGCGAGGCGCAGCAGTTGGCCCGGCGCGAGCCCCTCGACCTCGAAGAGCGTCTCGTCGACCGTCGGGTCCTGCTCGTAGACGCGGAACCTCGTCAGGGGGCTGACCACGTCGCGGGGGTCGAACGGCTGCACGACGACGGTCCGCGCGACGGTGCGCTCCGCGGTGGGAGGGACGACGGCCACCGCGCCCGCGGCGGCGGCGCCGGCGACGACGAGGGTGACGACCGTCCCGGCGACGGCCCTCCCGGCGACGGAGCCGTGTCCGTGCGACCGTGCGCCCGCGGCGCCTCCCTCGAGGGCCTCGACGGCGAGCCGGCGACGACGGAGGCGCCACCAGACCACCCAGGCCACCGAGACGACGAGCACCGTGAGTCCCGAGACCACCGGGAAGAAGGCCTCTACGGGGCCTAGGACGATGCCGGCCAGCCAGACGACGACGGGGCCGAGGGCCGCCAGCTCCGCCCGGCGCGACCGCAGGGCCGTCGTCAGCCCCACGACGGACGCCAGCAGCAAGAGGACGAACACGGGTACGAGCAGGGACTCGTAGCTGCCGACCGGCAGGGTGATCGTGACGAGCTGCTTCCAGGCGAGCGCGGTGCCCGTGACGAGCTGGCCGAGGCCGCCGAGCGTCGGCACCACGCCCCACAGGGCCTGCGACGGGACGGCGAGCGGCACGCCGAGCAGCAGGTACGCCGCGACCGTGAGCACCAGCACGCCGAAGCTCGAGAGCCGCAGCACGGCCCCGGCGACGGCGACCACGCCGCCGACCGCCACCGTGACCAGCGCCAGCACGACGAACTCGGCGCTCTGGTAGACGGGCCAGAAGACCGCCGCGGCCGCCAGCAGGGCCACGAGGTGCAGCCCGATCGCGAGCAGGACGAAGGAGGCGCGCAGCCGAGGACGGCGGACGCGCGTCCGGAGATCGCCCGGCCGAGACGCGGCGGGAGCCTGCGCGCCGGTCATGTGGCGGCCGCCCGGGCGAGCGACTTCTGCAGGTCCTCGAGGTAGCCGATGGTGAGGACCGTCAGGTCGCTGATCCGTGTCATCCCGGGCACGGCCTCGGGATCGCAGACGATGGCGACCGCCTCGACGCCGACCGGGAAGTGCAGGCCGGCCGAGCGCAGCTGGGTGAGGGTGGCGGTGCTGCCGACGACGAGGAACGCGACGGAGACGCCGGCGACGCGGTCGCCGGCCACACGGGCGACGTCGACGATGCCGAGGGCCGACTCCGCGTGCTCCACGACCGCGAGGTCGTCGAGGAGGCGCGTGCGGGTCAGCGTGCTCAGCGACCGGATCTCGAGGGTCTTGCGCTTGGCGAACTCGGGCGTGCGCTCGCTGACGACGACGCTCACCTCGCGGGCGTCGCGCACGGCCCGCGCCCCGAGCGAGCCCGCGACGCTCACGGCCAGCTCGAACTCGTCGTCGGAGGCGAAGTCGGCGGTGGCCAGGCTGAGCGCGATGACGATGTGGCTGCGCCGGCTCTCCTCGAACTGTCGGACCATGTAGGTACCGGCCTTCGCCGTCGACTTCCAGTGGATGTTGCGCCGCTCGTCGCCCGGCTGGTACTCGCGGAGCGCGTGGAACGAGATGTCGCTCGGCGAGAGGTCGCGGGTCGGGTTGCCCTCGAGGTCGCGGATGAGGCCCGTGCTCGTGCTCGGGATGCCGATGGTGCGGGGATGGACGAACATCTCCGTGACGCCCGTCCACTCGAGCTCGCGCCGGACCAGCCCCACGGCGTCGCCGCGGACGGTGCGGACCGGGCCCACCCGGACGACGCCGCGCCGCTGGGTGGGGACCGAGAACGTCTCGGTGACGCTGTCGCCCCCACGGAGGCCGGGCAGGCTGATCTCGGCGAGACCCGCCCCGACCGGGATCTCGACGGAGACGCCGAGGATGCGGCGACGGGTCGGGTTCTCGACGACGACGCTGCCCGAGGCGGACTCCCCCACCGTGACGCGCTCGTGCGGGATGTCGAGCGCCACGCGGAACGCGTTGCGGCCGATCAGGCTCAGGCCGGCGACGACGAGCACGACGAGCGCGGCCCAGGCGACCACGACGAGCTCGAGCCAGCCGAGCAGGTAGCCGACGACGAAGCCGACGGGCACCACGACGAGCACGGCCCAGCCGACGGGCGTCACGACGCCCGATACCGCCCGGAACGCCCGGGTCAGCCACGCCCGGGCAGAGCGGAGGAGGCGGACGGCGAGGACGAGCGCGTCGGCCACGGGTCCGGAACGATCCCCCACGATGCGGGTGCGCGCGTTCGTGAGCCCCTGGGTCCCCGTCGCGAAACCACCGTCGAAGCTCGTCCGCGACTGCGTGCGGCCGCCGCGGGTGTGCGTCCGGCCGCGGGACGCGTCGCGGTCCCGACGGACGCGGCTGTCGGTGCTGCCTGGTCCGGCGTCGCTCACACGGCGATCCGCTCGGAGGGCGGCGGCGTCTCGATCAGCAGCTGGCTGACGATGCTCGACGGCGTGACGCCGTCGAACTCCGCCTCGGGGTCGAGCACCAGCCGGTGGGCGAGCACGGGCTCGGCTAGGGCCTTGACGTCGTCCGGCACGACGTAGTGGCGCCCCTGGGAGGCGGCGTAGGTCTTGGCGGTGCGGACGAGGGCGAGGGCGCCTCGCACGCTGACGCCGAGCCGCACCTCCTCGGCGGTCCGGGTCGCCTCGACGAGGCGGGCGACGTAGTCGCTGATGGTCGACTCGACGTGCACGGTCCGGGCGAGCTGCGCCATCTCGGTGACGACCCCGGCCTGGACGATGGGGCTGAGGCTGCCCTCGTGGACCCGTGTCGCGGAGCCCTCGAGGATCCGGACGGTCGCCGCGTGGTCGGGGTACCCGATCGACGTCTTCATGATGAACCGGTCGAGCTGGGCCTCGGGCAGCCGGTACGTGCCGGCCTGCTCGACGGGGTTCTGGGTGGCGATCACCATGAAGGGGCTGCCGACGTCGTGGCTGACGCCGTCGACCGTGACCCGGCTCTCCTCCATGACCTCGAGCAGGGCCGACTGGGTCTTCGGGCTGGCCCGGTTGATCTCGTCGGCGAGGACGATGTTGGAGAAGATCGGGCCCCGGTGGAACTCGAACTCCCCCGCCTTCTGGTCGTAGATGCTCACGCCGGTGATGTCGCCGGGCAGCAGGTCGGGCGTGAACTGGACGCGGTTGCTCGTTCCCTGCACGCTCTGGGCGATGGCGCGGGCGAGCGACGTCTTGCCCGTGCCGGGGAAGTCCTCGAGCAGGAGGTGCCCCTCGCTGAGCAGCGCCGTGAACGACAGCCGCACGACGAACGTCTTGCCCAGGAGGACCTGGTCGACGTTCGCTACGAGGCGCCCGAAGATCTCGGAGAACCAGGTCGCCTGCTCGGGGGTCATGCTCATGCGGTGTTCGTCTCTCTCGTCATGGTGGTCGGGGTCGGGCGGGGCGACGTCACGCCGCCGGGTCGCAGGAGAAGCCCAGGTCGAGGAGCGCACGCGGACGCCAATCCACGACGTCCTCGACAGTTTGGCCGCCCGATGTCGCGTAGCCGTGGACCCGGACTCCGAGTGTGTCGTCAGGCACCTTGACCGTGTCGTAGGCGGTCACCTTGTTCCGTGCTGGCTCCCACCCGGTGAGCGTCCGGAACTGGATGTCGACGGCTTCGAGCCGTGCCCCGCTGTTCGACGGGATGGCGAGTCCCAGGAACTGTCCGACCGCGCAGCTGGTCACATCGGCCTTGGCGGAGACCGGCGTCACCGTGGTGCCAGCGGTGGCGTCGCTGCAGGCTCTCTTCGTGGCCCCCTCACGGCATGCGCGGAACTGGGTCGTGACAGGCACGCCGTTGCCGTTGTCGTTCTCGATGAAGAAGTCTGCCTGCGGGGCATCGGTCCACGACCCACCGGTCGAGTACTGCACGACGATGCCGTTCCCGGATGCGGCGCCCGACGCCCTGGCCTTGTAGCTGCCGTCGTCACCGAACTTCGCCAGAACGACCGAGAGTCCAGTGGGTGCGGCAGGGGTAGAGACGGCCTCGGCGTCACCCGAGCCGGTGGAGCAGAACACGTCGTTGTCCGCGACCACGACGTAGCTGTACTGGGCATCGTTCGGGACAGTGTCCGTGAGGCTGGTGGCGTTCGTGCCTCCGGGAGGCGTGATGGCCGTGCCGCTGGTAGCGCACCCGGCTGCGGTGCCGTTGCGGTAGACACGGTAAGAGATCGAGCTGGCTCCGTTGGGCGCTACCGGAGTCCAGGTGACGGTCACCTGACGCTCCGTCGCCAGCGCGGTCACGGTGGGCTTGGCCAACTCGCCGACAGCCGTCCTCGTCACGGGGCCGCTCCGGGCCCAGTCGGCATCGCTCGAGACCTGCGCGCGGTTCTTGGCGTAGACCCGGACGTCGTACGCCGTGCTCGGGATGCCCTGGAACGACGCCGTCGTCGCGGATGCTGTGACACTGCCAGACGCCCCTGCACCCGAGTACTCGACGACGTAGCCGCCCGCGGCGAGGACCGAGGTGCCGCGCGCCGGCTTGGGCACCGCGTCCCACTGCACGTCGAGGACGCCCGGGGTGGCCGAGCTGGGCGTCACCGTGACGCCGGTCGGCGCCGCCGGCACGAAGTCGGCGCTGTACGAGGGGCTGGCCGCGCTGGGAGCCGAGTCGCCGAGACCGTTCGTGGCGACGACCGTGAAGCGGAACGTCTGCTCGGGGTCGAGGTCGGTCAGCGTGCAGACCGTGGTGAGTCCGCAGTCCTTCGAGTACGAGCCTCCCGCGCTGCCGGTGCCCGTCAGGCGGAAGCGCGTCAGGGGCGAGTTGTTCGCCTGGGGCGCGGCGTAGCTCAGGGTCAGCTGCCCGCCGGTGAAGACGCCCGTTCGGACCGGTGCCGCCGGAGCGTCCGGGACGTCCTGCACGGAGATGGTCACGTTGCCCCACACGTACCGGTCGGGGTCGCCCGTCACGTCGGCCACGCGGTACTGGAGGTTGGTGTCGCCAGGCTGGGCGGACTGCCCGACCGAGACGGCGAGCGTACGGTTGTCGGCGCTCGGCGTGACGCTGACGCCCGCCGGCAGCCCGCCTCCGCCGAGCCCGCGGATGTCGACGACGCGCAGCGGCTGGCCCGGGAACGGGTTCGTCGCCTGGTCGTTCGCGAGCACGTCGATCGAGGCGGAGGTGCCGCGACGCACCGCCTGCGTGTCGGCCGCGGGCTGTGCCAGGGGCCTGCTCGAGCCGACGACGGCCAGTCGGATGGCCCCTGCCTGGCCGGTCGTGACCGCGTCCGCCACCGACACCGGCAGCGCCCGCGTGGTGCCCTTGGGCGTGCCCGAGTCGGCCGTGATCGTGATGTCGCGGCCCGAGACGCTGACCGCGAAGCCGGGCACCGCCTGGGCGTCGGCGCTCCAGCGGAGCTCCGAGAGGTCGTCCGGGTAGGGGTACGAGGTGAGGCGCTGCAGGTCGAGGGTCCGCGACTGCCCCGGCTCGAGGTCGATCGAGGTGCCGGTGAAGGTCGGCGGCTGGTTCTCGCGCGGGGTGACCGTGATGGGCAGGACCAACGTCGCCGTTCGTCCGGACGGGTCGTCGGCGGAGGAGCCGTCGGTCACCTCGAACGAGACGGACGCCGTCCCGAAGTAGAGGTCCTCGGACGTGTAGGCCAGGGTGGTCGGGCCGACGACGAGGTCGGAGCCGTCGGCGTGCGTCGCCCTGACCGACCCCTCGCCGGTCAGGCGGATGCTCTTGCCGCCCGCGGCGATGACGTACCGGGTGAGGTCGATCGTCAGCCGGTCGCCGCTGACGACGGTGAGGGGACGCGCGGTCTTGTCCAGCTGCGGGAGCGCGTCGTCGAAGCCGGGGACGCGGACGAACGCGTAGGTGCGGACGGCAGGGTCGTCCGGGTGCGACACCGAGAACGGGATGATCTGGCTGGAGTCGGTGATCGTGACCCGCACCCGGCGGTCCGGCGTGATCTGCGAGGTCGTGTCGTAGCCGGGCTCGAGGTCGAGGCCGAGCGCGGAGACCGGGCCGTCGGCGAAGAAGACGTTGGCCAGGACGTTGACGTCGACCGACTGCCGCCCCGCGATGTCGCTGAGGTCGAGCACCGTGTCGTCGACGACGGGGTGGTTCAGGGGCGCGTCGGCGTCGACGTTCACCGTCACGAAGCTCGAGCTCGAGCCGCCCTGCTCGTTCTCGACCGTGTAGACGAGCCCGTACTGCCCCTCGGCGGCAGGGGGCCGCACCGCGATCATCGTCCCGTCGACGACCTCCGCCGTCGTGCCCGCGTCGTTCGCCTCGACGCCGGTCACGGACAGCGCTCCGCCGTCGGGGTCCGAGTCGTTGTCGAGCACGCGGACGGTGATCGTGCCGCCCGGCCGCATGGTCACGTCGTCGGCCACGGCGATCGGGTTGCGGGAGCCGTCGGCCCGTGCCGAGATGCCGATCCGCACCTTGCCGCTGGCCCGGGCGCCGAGGCCGTCGACGACCGTGTAGGTGAAGGTGTCCGTCCCCGCGCTCGTCCCGTTGGCCTGGTACTCGATCGAGTCCGTCCCGACGCTGGTCACGCTGCCCTTCTCCGGGTTCGTCCCGACGCCGAGCAGCGCGACGCTGTCCCCGTCGGGGTCGACGCCGTCGAGGGGCACGGTCACGCGGACGGACTCGCCCGCCACGACCCGGGCCGTCACCGTCTGGGGCACGGGCGGGTTGTTCGTCGCCACGTCGGCCTCGCGCACCGCGATGGTGACCTGCGCGGTGTCCCGTTGACCGTCACGCCCCTCCACCGCGTAGACGGCGGTGACGTTGCCGGGCGTCGTCGGGGCGAGGTACCGGAGGATCGAGCCGGACGCGAAGAGCAGCCCGCCGTCCGTCGGGACGTCCTGCACGAGGTCGGGCACGAGGGTGATCTCGTCGCCGTCGGGCTGTTCGTCGTTGGCCAGCACGTCGATGTCGATCGCGTCGCCGACGCGCACGGTGACCTGGTCGTCCGTCGCGACGGGCGGCTGCGTCTGGGAACGCCGCGGCGTCTCGATGACGGTGACCACGCCCTCGGCCGAGGCCAGGCCGTTCGTGACGGTGTAGGTGAAGGTGACCGGTCCCTCGTCGAGGGGCGCGGCCAGGGTCAGGCGCAGGTACCGCTGGTCGAGCGTCTCGACGCGGACTCCCGACGCCAGCGGGACCTCGGACGTGGACGTCACCATCAGCACGTTGCCGGCGGGGTCGTGGTCCGTGGCCACCACGTCGAGGGTCTGCGTGCTGAGGGTCTCGACGAAGACCGTCTTCGGCGTCGTGATCGGCGGGCTCGACGGATCGGGCGGCGACTGGACGTCGACCCTGATGGTGCCGGTCGCGGTCTGGTCGCCGTCGGTGACGGAGTACTCCAGGTTGTGGGTACGCACCTCGTCGCTGACGAACCGGAACGTGCCTGCCTCGTAGCTCGGCGTGACGGTCGACCCGTTCTTGGCCGGGACGCTGTTCAGCCGGATCGAGCCTGAGCCCCCGCTCGCGTACGGGAGGGGCCGCACCGTGAGCTGCTGGCCCGCGTAGGCCTGCACGGAGAAGGACTCGGCGGTGAGCGGCGACGACCCCGCGACGCGGATCGTCATGCTCCCCCGGCCCTCGACCTGGCCGTCCGAGACGACGAGGCCGACGTCCAGGGTCGTGGCGCCGGCACCCGCGTCCTGGTAGACGACGTCGCCCGACGGCTTGTACGAGACGCCCTCGCCGCCGACGGCGCTGGTCAAGTAGAACGCGTCGCCGTCGGGATCGACCCAGTCGCCGAGCACGGAGGTCGTCACGCGCCCCGACGACGACACGTCGGCCGAGGTGCGCCGCACCTGTGCCGGCGGGCTGTTCTCGCCGGCAGCGCGCACGGTGACGGTCACCGCCGCCGTCGCGGTCCCCCCGCGCCCGTCGCTGATCGTGTACTCGAAGCTGAACGCCCCGGTCGCCTCGTCCGTGAGGGTGAGCAGCACCTGCTGGCGGTCGTTCACGACGTCGAGGCGCCCGATCGCCGGGTCGAGGTCCGACACCTGGTCGACGACGAGGGGGTCGCCGTTCGGGTCGTAGTCGTTCAACAGGACCGAGAGGGTGCTGGCCCGGCCCGGGCGAGCACCGAGGTCGTCGTCGATCGCCACCGGGGGCTTCTGGTCGGGGTCCAGCTCGGGCGGCTCGTCGGTGGTGTCGTTCTCCTCTTCTTGCTGCTCGTCGTCGCGGTCGAGGAGCTCGTCCCAGTTGTCGATCAGCTGGCCGCGGCTCTGCACGGCCCAGCTGCTGCCTCCGACCGGGTCGCTGAGAACGGCGCGGCGCCCGTTGACGTCGAAGACCAGGGCGGCCGCCCCCGGGACGCCGTCGAGCTGCATCACGCCGCCCCGAGCCCGCGAGCAGTCGCTCCACGCGGTGCCGCCGGACCACGCCGCGTACGTGCACGTCCCGACGACCGCCGGCCGTGCGGGCAGCCCCGCCTGGTCCGTGACGACCTCGCTCGGCTCGCCCCCGCCGAAGGGCACCCGCAGGAGCGACGTGCTCGTCGCCACCAGGACGCCGTCGCCCTCGTCGGAGGCCTGCTGGAGCGCGAGCCCGCCCGCGGCGGAGCCCGAGAGGTCGACCTCGTCGCCGTCCACCACGAGACGCCCGGTCTCGACGTCGAGCACGGCCCAGTGCGAGCCGACGCTGGTGACCTGGTGCTCGCCCGAGCCCGTCAGGGAGGTCGAGCGGGTCGAGTCGACGTCGAAGGCGTCGCCGGCGTCGACGCGCGACACGTCGCCGCTGGCGGCCGAGAAGACGGTGACCGTGCCGTCCGGGGCGACGCTCGTGACGGCGTCCTCGCCGAGGCTGAGGTCGGCGTCCTCCTCCGCGCTGAACGTCGCCAGGTCGGAGACGGGCAGGCTCCACAGCTCGCCCGTGCCGCCCGACACGACCACGGCCCGGTCACCGGACAGGAGGACGTCGGGCGAGTCGGGCGGCAGGGGCACGCTGTCGCCGATCGTGGAGGTCGCCGGGTCGACGATGCCGACGGTGGCGCTGCTCCGGTCGACCATGAGGACGGCGTCGGACGACTGCGCGACGGACAGGTCGCCTCCGGTGCTCCTGACCGCCGCGTTCAGCTCGGCGACGTCGGTGTTCGCCCGGCCCATTGCCGTGCGCGAGCCGTTGGCGACCCAGACGGTGCCGTCGTCGAGATCGAGGCGCTGGGCCTCGTAGCCCGTGCTGGCCACGGCGACGGTGACGACGAGCGCCGTGATCGCGACCACGCTCACGCCGGTCGCCACGGCGGACCGTCGTGACCGGGCCCAGGCTCCGAGGCGCGTCACTCGCCGCCCCCGGCGACGGCACACTGCTCGCCGCTCGGCTCGCCGCTCTGGCCGGCCCGGTTGACGCTCACCGTGATGCAGAGCTGTTCACCCGTGTCGGAGGCGCTGGCCACGAAGCGGTTGGACGTCTGCTGGCTCGTGTCCGAGCCCGTCGAGATGATGTAGGCGTCGCCCGAGCGGAGGCCCGGGTCGCTCCAGGTGAAGACGACGGACGAGCCCTCGGCCGTGGCAGAGATCTCGGTGACGCGCGGGATCTCGGTCGACGTGGCCCGCACGAGGACGAGCGTGGCCGTCGCGCCCAGGCCGATCGCGACGACGGCCGCGGCGACGAGCGACCACACGAGCACGAGGGCACGACGGCTGCGGGGTGCCGGTCGAGTGCCCGTGCTGCGCGGCACCGCCCTGCTGTGCCCGAGTCCCGAGCCGTGGACGGCCGCCGCCTGCGCCTCCGTCACCCGACGGCGTCGGCGACGACGTCGGGTCGACTGCACCGGGGCGGCACCGCGGAGGCGCGTCCTGTCCTCGAGGTCGGCCACCGTCGCGAGGGCCCAGTCGTCGACCGCGACCTCGATCGGGGTCTGCCCCACGCCGAGCTCGGACTCGACCTGCTGCAGCTCGCGCAGCAGCTCGAGGACGCTGGCCTGCCGCTGCTCCGGTCGCCTCGACATCGCCCGGGCGAGGATGCGCTCGAGGCTCGCGGGGACGTCGGTGCGGCCGGTCGGGGCCAGCTTCGCCTTGTCGATCCGGCCGATCAGGTCGGAGGCGCCGTTCTTGTCGCTGCCCAGGATCTCGAAGGGGCTGCGGCCGGCGAGCAGCGAGTACACGGTCGCGCCCAGCGACCAGACCTCGGACTCGATCGTGCCGTTCGTCTCGTCGAGGAGCACCTCGGGCGCCGACCAGGGGATCGACATGCCCACCGCCTCCTGCGGCTCGCTCTCGCTCAGCGAGGCGGCGATGCCGAAGTCGGACAGGACGGGGTGGCCGTAGGCGGTCATGAGGATGTTCGAGGGCTTGACGTCGCGGTGCAGCACGCCCTGCCGGTGAGCCGTCTCGACGGCGCTGCCGATCTTGACGCCGATCCGCAGCACGTCGGCGACCGGGATGCGGTCTCGGCGGTAGCGCTCGCTGAGCGACGACGAGCAGAGCTCCATGACGAGGTACGGGCGGCCGTCGGCCGACACACTCGCCTGGTACACGGTGAGGATCGACGGGTGCGCGCTCAGCTGGGCCATGAGGTTGGCCTCGGCCTGGAACATCTGGCGGACCTGGTCGTTGACGACCTCGGTCAGCATCACCTTGACGGCTACCTGGCGCCTCGGCATGTTCTGCTCGTAGAGGAAGACGTCGGCGAAGCCGCCGGAGCCGAGGACGTGGACGTGCGAGAAACCGGGCAGCACCGGCGGCGGGGACGGCAGTCGTCGTGCCACGTCACCCTCCTCGGCTGTCTCCGGCGTGCGCCCGCGCAGGACGCGCCGACTCGCTGCCGGCCCTCGCCATTGTAGGTCGGGCCCTCGGGGGCCGTGCCCCGTCCGGCTCGGACGGGGGACGACCGACGGGCCCCCACTTCGGGGGAGGAAGAACGCCTCGACGCCTGTGGACGACGGCCGCGGCTAGGCCTCGGGCAGCTCGGTCGCTGTACCCCGGACGTCGACCACGACGGCCGTGACGTTGTCGCGGCCGCCGGCCTCGACGGCCGCACGGACGAGCGCCGACGCCGCGGCGTGCGACTCCGGCTGCTCGGCGAGCACACGCTCGATGTCGGAGCCGGACAGCTCCTTGGTCAGCCCGTCCGAGCAGACGAGGAGGCGGAGGCCGGCACGGGCGGGGATGCGCCAGTAGTCGGGACGCTGGTCGACATCGAAGCCGACGGCCCTCGTGATGACGTTGCTGTCCGGGTGGGACTCGGCGTCCTCCGCGCGGAGAAGGCCCGCGTCGACCATCTCCTGGACGACGGAGTGGTCGACGGTGATCTGCTGCAGGGCGCCGTCGGCCACGAGGTACACCCGCGAGTCCCCCACGTTGAAGACCGTGAACTCGGCCTCGCCGTCCTCGCCGGAGAGGAACACGCCGGTGGCGGTCGTGCCGACCCCGAGCTCGGTCTCGGCCGCGGCCACGGCGATGTCCGCCGTCGCACGCCGCAGCGCCTCCTCGAGCTCGTCCGTGGTCAGGCTGTCCCGGACCGCCGCCTCCGCGATGCGCCGCACCACCGCGTCGCTCGCGACGTCGCCGGCGCTGTGCCCGCCCATGCCGTCCGCGACGACGAAGACCGGCGCCTCGGCGACGTAGCTGTCCTCGTTGTGCGCGCGACGGAGGCCGACGTCGGTCACGCCCGCCCAGTCGATCGAGAGGCCGGTCGCGGAGGCGGCGAGGGGGTGGGCGGTCGTGGGGCGGCCGAGCTCTGTCACGGGCGAGGTCCTTCGTGGGCTGAGGGTCGGGGAGGCGGGAGGATCTCGAGGAGGTTGCCGTCGCCGACGTCCACTATGGTCCCTGCCAGCGCCACGGACGACTCGCCCTGCCGGAGAGTCACGGGAAGGCGTCCGGGCATCGTCACGACCGTGCCGTTCGTCGAGCGCAGGTCGGTGACGACGACGGTCGCACCCACCTGCTCGACGCGGACGTGGCTGCCCGAGACCTCGCCGGTCGGCGAGGGCACGACGACGAGGACGATCGGGAGACCGGTCGGGACACGCGGGGCGGCCGGTCGTCGGCCGACGACGACGGGGCCCTCGAGTCGATGGGTCTCCCCGCCCACGCGGAGCGCGTGCACCCGACGGGAGGCCTGCACGGGCGGGGCTGACGGCGGGGCCGGGGGAACGTGCGACGCCGTGCGGCGCTCGTCGGGGCTCGTGGCGCGGGGACGCACGACCGTGTCGTCGTCCGGCACCGTCGACGCCGACGCCCGCCGGACGACGAGCACGGTGTCGTCGAGCAGAGCGTCGTCGAGTTCCCCGCCGTCGTGCTGGTCGGGTCGCGTCACGGTGTCCTCACGAGGGGGTGGTCGAGGAGGCGCGTCACGCCTCACGACAACGCTACCGGTCGATCGCTCCCCCACCTCAGCGCGTCGCGCCTCCTCGCGTGGTCCCTCCCCAGGATCGGCCGAGCTCGCCCTCTCCACAGGTGCCGCCTCCGAGCACGACCTCACGGGAGCACCTCCGTAGCGTGCCCCCATGCCCGACCTCACCCTCGTCCCTCCGCTGACGCCGGGGCTGCACGACGACCCGGGCGACGTGCGCTTCGTGCGGCTCCACTCCCCCGTCGGTCGGATCGAGATCCAGAGCCGACGGGACGCCGTGGAACGCGTCCTCGTCGACGACGGACGAGGCCTGCCCCACGACGGGCTCGTCGAGCACTCGGACGACCTGCTCGAGGCCGCCCGAAGGCAGGTGCACGACTACTTCGACGGCCGACGTCGTCAGTTCGACCTCCCGGTCCGGCCGATCGGCACCGCGTTCCAGCTGTCCGTCTGGTCGGCGCTCGTCGCGGTCCCGTGGGGGCTGACCACGACCTACGGGCGCCTCGGCGGCGCCGTGGGGAGCCCGCAGGCCGGGAGAGCCGTCGGGGGCGCCGTCGCGTCGAATCCCCTGCCGCTGCTCGTCCCGTGCCACCGGGTCCTCGGTCGGACGGGCGGCGTGACCGGCTACACGGTCGGCCGGGGCGTGCCCACCAAGCAGTGGCTGCTGCGCCACGAGGGCATCGTCTACCGGATCGGGCCCGTCCCGGTCGTCTGACCGGCGGCCCCGAGCAGCGACTCGGACACGAGCACGAGCTCGCCCTCGCCCGACGGCTCGAGGACGATTCCCCTTTTTCGTGCCCACGCGAGGAGGTCGTCCAGCCCGGTGAGCTCGGGGCGGTCCTGGAGGAGGCGACGCACGAACAGCCCCTTCGACTTCTTGTTGAAGTGGTTGAGGGCTCGACGTCGACCGGACGCGTCGGACACGACACGGACGAAGACCGACCCGGGGCGCGGAGCAGGCCCGAGCGCGACGTAGCCCTCGGAACGGAGGTCGACGACGAACTCCCCCGAGTCGACGACATCGGCCAGGACGGACGCCACCGAGGCGGACCAGGTGGATTGGAGCGACTCCGCAGGCAGACGGGAGTCGTGGGACAGCCGGTACGCGGGGATCGCGTCTCCCGCCCGGACGAGCCCGAACAACGCCGAGTGGACCGCGACGTGCCGATGGGCCCAGCGCCAGCCCGGCTCATCCAGCTCGTCGACTCCCACGGGGTCGAACAGGACCCCGGTGTACCGCGCGAGGGCAGGCATCGTCGGTGAGGACTCGACCGTCCTGTTGCGGTCGACCTCGTCGGAGAGACGAGGTCCGAGCTTGAGGCCGGACATCATCGCTGCTCGATCGGACGAGAGAGCCAGGAGGCGGTCCGTCACGTCACGCCGGACCTCGCTCAGCTGGGGGAACGACAGGGACGCGAGGTCGAGGCCGGACATGCCGTTGCCCCCGTCGAGTTTCGTCTCGGACGGGGGCAACAGGAACAGCACGGTGGATCAGGAGGAGGTGCGAACGAGTGTCAGGCCAGCTGCGCGTTGCGCGCGACGACCGTGACCGTGTCGTTCTCGACGGACAGGAACCCGTCGTCTGCGGTCGCCTCGACGGTCGAGCCGTCGGTCAGGCGGACGCGGACCTTGCCCGTGGCCAGGATCGCCAGGAGAGGCTCGTGACCCGGCAGGATCCCGATCTCGCCCTCGGCGGTGCGGGCGACGATGGACGACGCCTCGCCCGACCACACCTCGTGGTCGGCCGAGACGACGCTCACGGTGAGAGCAGCCACGATCAGCCGTTCTCCTTCTGGATCTGAGCCCACTTCTCTTCGACGTCGGAGATGGACCCGACGTTGAAGAAGGCCTGCGTCGCGACGTGGTCGAACTCGCCGTCCGCGATCGCCGTGAAGGACTCGATGGTCTCCTTGAGGGGGACCGTAGAGCCCTCGACACCGGTGAACTTCTTCGCCATGTACGTGTTCTGCGAGAGGAACTGCTGGATCCGGCGCGCACGCGCGACGGTGATCTTGTCCTCCTCCGAGAGCTCGTCGACACCGAGGATGGCGATGATCTCCTGGAGTTCCTTGTTCTTCTGCAGGATCGCCTTGACGCGGATCGCCGTGTTGTAGTGCGCCTCGCCCAGGTAGCGGGGGTCGAGGATGCGGCTGGTCGAGGTCAGGGGGTCGATCGCCGGGTAGAGGCCCTGCGACGCGATCTCACGCGACAGCTCGGTGGTGGCGTCGAGGTGCGCGAACGTCGTGGCGGGCGCCGGGTCGGTGTAGTCGTCGGCCGGCACGTAGATCGCCTGCAGCGAGGTGATCGAGTGACCGCGCGTCGAGGTGATGCGCTCCTGGAGAACGCCCATCTCGTCCGCGAGGTTCGGCTGGTAGCCCACCGCGGACGGCATGCGACCGAGGAGCGTCGAGACCTCGGAACCGGCCTGCGTGAAGCGGAAGATGTTGTCGATGAAGAGCAGGACGTCCTGCTTCTGCACGTCGCGGAAGTACTCCGCCATCGTCAGCGCCGACAGGGCGACCCGGAGACGCGTCCCCGGCGGCTCGTCCATCTGGCCGAACACGAGGGCGGTCTTGTCGAACACCCCGGCCTCGTCCATCTCGGCGATCAGGTCGTTGCCCTCACGGGTGCGCTCGCCCACGCCAGCGAACACGGACACGCCGCCGTGGTCCTGCGCGACACGCTGGATCATCTCCTGGATGAGGACGGTCTTGCCGACGCCTGCACCACCGAAGAGACCGATCTTGCCACCCTGCACGTAGGGCGTGAGGAGGTCGATCGACTTGATGCCGGTCTCGAAGAGCTGGGTCTTCGACTCGAGCTGGTCGAAGGCCGGGGGCTTGCGGTGGATCGGCCAACGCTCGGTGATCTCCACCTGCTCGTTGCCCTCGAGGTTGAGGATCTCGCCGGTGACGCTGAAGACCTTGCCCTTGGTGACGTCGCCGACGGGGACCGAGATCGGCGCGCCGGTGTCCGTGACCTCCTGGCCGCGGACGAGGCCGTCGGTCGGCTTGAGGGCGATGGCGCGGACCAGGTCGTCGCCGAGGTGCTGGGCGACCTCGAGGGTCAGCTCGCTGCTCGTGTCGCCGATCGTGATCGTCGTGTGGAGCGCGTTGTACACGCCGGGGATGGCGTCGTGCGGGAACTCGATGTCGACGACGGGGCCCGTGACCCGGGCGACTCGCCCGACGCCGGGAGCCGACTCGGTCGCGACCGGCGCGGTTGCGGTGTCAGTCATGGCTTCTCTCTCTTCGGATGGTGATGCTGGGGGGCAGATCTACTTGGCCGAGCTGAGGGCGTCTGCGCCGCCCACGATCTCGGAGATCTGCTGCGTGATCTCGGCCTGGCGAGCGTTGTTCGCCAGGCGGGTGAAGTCCCGGATGAGGGTGTCCGCGTTGTCGCTGGCGGCCTTCATGGCCTTCTGGCGAGCAGCGTGCTCGGACGCCGCCGACTGCAGCATCGCGTTGAAGATGCGGCTCTCGATGTAGACCGGCAAGAGCGAGTCGAGCACCTCGATGGCGTCGGGCTCAAAGTCGTACAGCGGCAGGATCTCGTCGTCCGCAGGTGCCTCGACGCCCTCGACGACCTCGAGGGGAAGGAGCCGGACGACCTCGGGGACCTGGCTGACCATGTTCACGAAGCGGTTGTAGACGATGTGGATCTCGTCGACCCCGCCCTCGGAGGCGTCGGTGAGGAACTTCGACACGACAGCGTCGCCGATCTCCTTCGCGGTCGCGAACTCAGGCTGGTCGGTGTTGCCCGTCCAGATCTGCTCCGAGTCGCGCTTGCGGAACGCGAAGTAGTTCTGCGCCTTGCGGCCGACGAGGTAGAACACGACGTCCTTGCCCTGGCCGCGCAGCAGCGTGGCGAGCTGCTCGGCCTCCTTCAGCGTGTTCGAGCTGAAGGCTCCGTTCAGGCCGCGGTCGGACGTGAACACGACGACCGCGGCGCGCTCGACGGTCGCGGGCTCGGTGGTGAGGATGTGGTCGACGTCCGAGAACGTCGCCACGGCCGAGACCGCACGCGTGATGGCTCGCGAGTACGGCCCGGAGGCCTTCATCCTGGCCTGCGCCTTCTGGATGCGCGAGGCCGAGATGAGCTCCATCGCCCGCGTGACCTTCTTCGTGGTCTGCGCGGAGCGGATCCTCTGGCGGTAGACCCGTAGTTGGGCTCCCATGACTCTCCTGTTGTCTCGTCAGTCGTGATCGTCGGTCGAGCGCGTCAGCGCTTGGCCTTGACGATCTTCTCCTGGTTGACGTCGGCGGCGTCGGTGGCCTCGAACTGCTCGGAGCCGACCGAGGCGAGGGGCTTGCCCTCACCCGTCTGGAACTCCTGCTTGAAGGCGTCGACGCCGGCGTCGAGCGCCGAGACGATGTCGTCCGACAGGACGTTCTTCTCACGGAGGTCCGACAGCACCGAGGTGTTGCGGCCGAGGTAGTCGAGCAGCTCGCGCTCGAAGCGGAGCACGTCGGGCACGGGGACCTCGTCGAGCTTGCCGTTCGTTCCGGCCCAGATCGAGACGACCTGGTCCTCGACGGGGTACGGCGAGTACTGCGGCTGCTTGAGCAGCTCGGTGAGGCGAGCACCACGAGCGAGCTGACGACGGCTCGCGGCGTCGAGGTCGGACGCGAACATCGCGAAGGCCTCGAGCGAGCGGTACTGGGCGAGCTCGAGCTTGAGCGTTCCCGAGACCTTCTTGATCGACTTCAGCTGTGCGTCGCCGCCGACTCGGGAGACCGAGATGCCGACGTCGACAGCAGGACGCTGGTTGGCGTTGAACAGGTCGGACTGCAGGAAGATCTGGCCGTCGGTGATCGAGATCACGTTGGTCGGGATGTAGGCCGAGACGTCGTTCGCCTTGGTCTCGATGATCGGGAGACCGGTCATCGAGCCGGCGCCGAGCTCGTCCGACAGCTTCGCGCAGCGCTCGAGCAGACGCGAGTGCAGGTAGAAGACGTCGCCGGGGTAGGCCTCGCGGCCCGGCGGGCGACGGAGGAGCAGGGATACGGCACGGTAGGCCTCAGCCTGCTTCGACAGGTCGTCGAAGATGATGAGGACGTGCTTGCCGCCGTACATCCAGTGCTGGCCGATGGCCGAGCCGGTGTAGGGAGCCAGGTACTTGAAGCCCGCGGGGTCGGACGCCGGAGCGGCGACGATCGTCGTGTACTCCATGGCGCCGGACTCTTCCAGCGCGCCCTTCACGGACGCGATCGTCGAGCCCTTCTGGCCGATGGCGACGTAGATGCAACGGACCTGCTTGTTGACGTCGCCCGAGTCCCAGTTGGCCTTCTGGTTGATGATCGTGTCGATCGCGATCGCCGTCTTGCCGGTCTGGCGGTCGCCGATGATCAGCTGACGCTGGCCACGGCCGACGGGGATCATGGCGTCGATGGCCTTGATGCCGGTCTGCATGGGCTCGTGCACCGACTTGCGCTGCATGACGCCGGGGGCCTGGAGCTCGAGGGCACGACGACCCTCGTTCGCGATCTCGCCGAGACCGTCGATGGGTGCGCCGAGAGGGTCGACCACGCGGCCGAGGAAGCCGTCGCCGACGGGGACGGAGAGGACCTCGCCGGTGCGGGTCACCTCCATGCCCTCCTCGATGCCGGAGAACTCGCCGAGCACGATCGTGCCGATCTCGTCCTCGTCGAGGTTCTGGGCGAGGCCCTGCGTGCCGTCCGCGAAGCGGATGAGCTCGTTGGCCATGACGCCGGGGAGACCCTGGACGTGCGCGATGCCGTCAGCGGCGTCCGTGACGTAGCCGACCTCGGTCGTCGAGGCCTTGGACGGGTCGTACGACGACACGAAGTCCTTCAGCGCATCGCGAATCTCATCGGGGCTGATCTTGATGTCTGCCATTGTGATTCCTATTCGTAGCGAGGCTTCAGGGGGCCTCGAGTCTGTGTGGGGTGCGTGCCTAGCCGGCGAGCTGGAGGCGGAGCGCGCTGAGCTTGGTGGCGACGGTCCCGTCGATGACCTCATCGCCGACCTGGACGCGGAGCCCGCCGATCACGGCGGGGTCGACGACCTGGTTGACGCGGAGGCTACGCCCGAACTGTCGGGACAGACCCTGTTCGAGCCGGGCGGCGTGCGCGTCGTCGAGGACGCGCGCGGTCGTGACGGTGGCGACGAGCTGGTCCGACTGGTCGGACACGATTTCGGCTGCCGTGCGGAGGAGCTCCCCGATCCGACGGCCGCGAGGCTGACGGACGAGGTGGCTGACGATCGTGATCGTCTGCTCGCTCGCGCGTCCGCCGAGGAGACGCTGCACGAGGCCGGCCTTCGCCTCGGGGTCGCTCAGCTTGGTGCCGATCGCGAGCTCGAGGGAGGAGTCGGAACGGACGGCGGCGTCGAACGCGAAGAGCTCGTTCGCGATCGTGCTGCCGTCGGGGATCGTGGAGGCGACGACACGGATGCCGATCTCCTCCATGCCCGCGAGGAGATCGCGCTTCGAGGACCAACGTCGGCCGACCACGGACAGCACCAGCGCACGCGCCGGCTCGGTGAAGGCACCGAACACGCGGTCGACGAGCTGCTTCTTGGTGGCGGCGTCGACGGCGGGGTCGGCGAAGTAGGCCTGCAGCTGGACGTTGCCGCCGATGACCCGACCGGCGTCGAGCACCTGCTCGCCGGTGGTCAGGTCCGCCGCACCGCCGAGGTCGGCGAGGGTGGACCTCGCCGACCCGAGCGCCTCACGGGACATGGAGCCCATCGTCAGCGGCCCGCCTTCGTGTTCTGGTCCGCCTCGAGGTCAGCCAGGAACCGGTCGACCACGGCAGACGCCTTGGCGTCGTCCGCGAGGGACTCGCCGATGACGCCCGACGCGAGGTCGATGGCCAGCGAGCCCACCTCGGCGCGGAGCGACGCGACGGCAGCCGCACGCTCGGCCTCGATCTGGACGTGGGCGTTCGCGGTGACGCGATCGGCCTCGGCCTGTGCCTGCTGCTTGAGGTCGGCGAGGATCTCGGCGCCCTCGGCACGAGCGGCCTCACGGATCCGAGCTGCCTCGGCACGGGCGTCGGCAAGCTGCTTCTTGTACTCGTCGAGGGCCTTCGCCGCCTCGGCCTGTGCGGCCTCGGCGTGGGCGATGCCGCCTTCGATGCGCTCGGCACGCTCGTCGAGGATCTTGCGGAACTTCGGGATCGCGAAGATCCCGAAGAACGCGGCGATGACCACGAAGACGACGAGAGACCAGAGGATGTCGTAATCGGCGGGGAAGAAGACGGCAGCCCCTTCGGGAGCACCGCCCTCGGCCGCGAGGATCGTCTCGATCATCGGTGTGTCGTCCTAACTGATCAGGAGAAGATGAAGCCGGCGGCGAGGCCGATGAAGCCCAGCAGCTCGGTGAACGCGATGCCGAGGAACATCGTGACCTGGAGGCGGCCGGCCAGCTCGGGCTGACGTGCCATGGCCTCGACGGTCTTGCCCGCGACGATGCCGATGCCGATGCCGGGGCCGATCGCTGCGAGGCCGTAGCCGACGGTCGCGATGTTGCCGTTGATCTCAGCGAGGATCGTGGTGGTGTCCACTTGTGTTTCCTTCCGGTTGGGCGGGGCTCGTCAGGCGACGGGCCCCGTCGTTCTTAGTGTTCGTTCGACGCTCAGTGTTCGTTCGACGCGGCCTGTTGGATGTAGACCGAGGCGAGGAGCGTGAAGACGTAGGCCTGCAGCACGGCGACGGCCATCTCGACGATGGTCATGACGAATCCGCCGATGAGGGTCAGGGCGCCGAACGCCACGAACCCGCCGCTCATGCTGAAGAAGAAGAAGTGCGTCGCGGCGAAGCAGAGCACGAGGAGGAGGTGGCCGACCATCATGTTCAGCAGCAGTCGCAGGGCCAACGAGATGGGCCGGACGATGAAGATGTTGATGAACTCGATGGGCGTCAACAGGATGTACATGTACCACGGCACACCGGCCGGGAACAGCGCGTTCCGGAAGAAGGTCGCTCCGCCCACCTCGCGGAAGCCCGCGTAGATGAACATGACGTACGCGACGACGCCGAGCAGCAGCGGCATGGCGACGACGGAGGTGCCGGCGATGTTCAGCCCGGGCACGATGCCCGTGATGTTCATCGCGAAGATGCCGAAGAACATCGCGGCCAGCAGCGGCAGGTACTTCCGGCCGAGCTTCTCGCCCAGGATCTCCTCGACGATCTGGACGCGGACGAAGTCGAGGCCGAGCTCGGCGATGCTCTGGCCGCGGGACGGCACGAGGCGCCCCCTGCGGAGGGCGAGCCAGAAGAGCAGCAACATGACGGCGATCGCGAAGAGGCGGACCAGCATGATGCGGTTCAGCTCGAAGGGGGTGCCTTCGAAGAAGATCGCGGACGGGAAGAACTCGTCAAGAGTCGGGGCGTGGAATCCCCCGTCTCCGTGGCCGGTCTCGGCAGCGGAGAGCAGGTTCACAGCGTTCGCTATCAGCGCTATCTCCTGTGTCGGGGCGAGCACCCTGAAGTGTCGCGACGATTGGTGGGGTTGTCATCCGAACCCGCAGAGAATCGCGGCCGGGGAACGGTCATGACTCTATCAAGGTATTCGGCGCTGGCACGAATCGGCGGCGGTCTTTTCATGCCCTGCAAGGAACACGGCCCGGCCGCCGCCGCGCACGGGCCGGGGAGGGCCTCGTCGTGGTGGTCCGTGGACCCGTCAGTCCTGCGGCGCGGGAGGCAGGACCGCGTCGCTGACGTTGCCCAGCCGACCGCGGACGACCACCAGGGCGTCGATGGCGAGGGTGCCGATGATCGACACGACGAGCGCCAGGAAGAGCACGACGTCGTTCACGAACGGCTGGTCCTTCACGAGGACCAGCAGCACGACGAAGATGACGAGCTTGAGCAGCCAGGCACCCATCACGATCCCGAAGAAGGCCGCCAGGCGGAACCGGATCGCGATGAGCATGCTCGCCGCGGTGATGCCCGCGAAGACGACCGCGAGGGCCACGCCGACGAGCGCGCTCCAGAGTCCGTCCGTCCCGGCGAGGGCGTAGCCCAGACCGCCTCCCACCACGGCGATCGCGAGGGCCAGGAAGCCCGTGTAGGTGAGGATCTTGGTGAAGATCGATCGGGCGTTCATGGGCGTTCCTCCGGGGGTGTCAGTTCGGGCACCACGGCGTCCTGCGCCGTGTCGGTGTCGGACGGGTCGAGGACTCCGGCGGCCTCGTCGAGCGGGTCGAAGCGTCCCGACTCGCTCGCCGCGAGGTCGGCGGTGCGGGTGCTCTGGACGGCGACCTCGACGCGCTTCCTGCGGCTCAGCGGTGCGAGGGTCAGGGCGGCGCAGACCACGAGGCCGACGCCGAGGAAGAGGCCGACGAGCCAGGCGGGCTTGACGAAGAGGAACATCAGGCAGCCGACCGACACGACGAGGGTCCACGAGTAGAAGATGAGCACGGCCTGGAAGTGCGAGTGGCCCATGTCGAGGAGGCGGTGGTGCAGGTGCTTCCGGTCGGCCGTGAACGGCGACTTGCCCGCGCTCACGCGACGCAGCACGGCGAGGCCGAAGTCGAGGAGGGGCACCACCAGGACGGCGAACGGCAGCAGGATCGGGATGAACGCCGGCAGCAGCGCGGAGCGCGAGATCGTGGCCGGGTCGATCTGACCCGTCACCGAGATGGCGCTCGTCGCCATGACGAGGCCGGTGAGCAGGGCGCCCGCGTCGCCCATGAAGAGCCGAGCGGGATGCCAGTTGAGCGGCAGGAAGCCGAGGCAGGCCCCGATGAGGACGGCCGTGAGCAGCGCAGCCAGGTTGAAGTACTCGGTCTGGCCGATGGTGATCGAGATGACGAAGCTGTAGATGAAGAACACGCTGTTCGCGATGATCGTCACCCCGGCGACCAGCCCGTCGAGGCCGTCGATGAAGTTGACCGCGTTCATCACCAGGACGATGGCCAGGATCGTGAGGATCAGCGACATGTAGGGAGAGCCGATGGCGAGGCTGCCGCCGATCGGGAGGGACACCAGCTGGACGCCCTGCCACGCGAGGACGCCCGCCGCGATGATCTGGCCGGCGAGCTTGGTCATCCAGTCGAGGTCGTAGAGGTCGTCGACCACGCCGATGACGACGATGATCGTCGCCGCGCCCAGGATCGCCAGCGGCGGGCCGGGGTCCGCGAACACGAGGCGGAAGTAGTCGACGCCGGAGATGAGGGGGAAGACGAACCAGGCCGCGAGGAGGGCGACCACGACCCCCGCCCACATCGCCACTCCCCCGAGCCGGGGCGTCGGCGTCTTGTGGACGTCTCGCTCGCGGATCGTCGGGTAGAGCTTGAAGCGGAGGCCGAGGCGCCAGACGACGACGGACAGCACGAAGCTGACGACCGCCGCGATGACCATCGCGAGGAGGTAGTACCTCACGCGAGGGCGTCGGCCCCGACGACGCGTCTGATCTCGGAGTCGGGCAGGACGCCGTGCCGGACGATGCGGACGACGCCGTCGGACGCACCCGTCGCGTCGACGATCGTCGAGCCCGTGTTGGCGCCGGGCCGCCGTTCCCAGCCGCTGCCCACGGGGCCGGCGTCGAGGTACACCGACACCGAGTCGCCCAGCATGTCGAGGGCGGCCTGGGCCGTCTCGGCTGCGGCGCGACCGGTGAGGTTGGCGCTCGAGACCGCGAGCGGCCCCGTCTCCTCGAGCAGCTCGAGGGTGAGCGGGTGGCTCGGCACGCGCAGGGCGACGGTGCCGCGGGTGTCGCCGAGGTCCCAGCTGAGGGACGCCTGCGCGCGGAAGATGACCGTGAGCGGCCCCGGCCAGAACTCGTCGAGCAGCGGCCTGACGACCTCGGGGACCGTCGAGGTGAGCGCGGCGAGCGTCTCCTGGCCCTTGATGAGGACGGGAGGCGGCGACTGGCGGCCCCGGCCCTTGGCGTCGAGGAGCTTCTGCACGGCGCCGGCGTCGAACGCGTCAGCGGCCACGCCGTAGACCGTGTCGGTGGGCAGGACCACGAGCTCGCCCCGGCCGATGGCGCCGCGTGCTCGACGCATGCCGGCGAGGAGCTCGGAGTCGACGGAGAGGTCGTAGAGGGAGGCCATGACCTGACGATGATAGTGCGGACGACCTGGAGAGGGCGTCAGCGCACCGCCGTCGTCGCACGGTCGCGACCGGTGAGGTCGGGGTGCGTGACCGTCGACCGCCAGCCGTCGGCGTCCAGCAGGTCGCGGATGGCGCCTCCCTGTGCCTCGCCGTGCTCGATGACGAGCACACCGCCGGAGCGCAGGAGGCGGAGGGCCGTCGCCGACAGGTCGCGCACGACGTCGAGGCCGTCGGCTCCCCCGTAGAGGGCGAGCGCGGGGTCGTGCAGGCGCACCTCGGGATCGCGCGGCACCATCCCGACGGGGATGTACGGAGGGTTCGAGGCGACCACGGACACGGTGCCGTCGAGCTCGGGCAGGGCGTCCGCGAGGTCGCCCTCGACGAGGCGCACGTTCTCGGCGCCGACCGCGGCGATGTTGCGACGGGTCCAGACGGCGGCCTCGGCCGAGAGCTCGACCGCGACGACGGACGATCGGGGCACCTCCGTGGCCATGGCCAGGGCGATGGCACCGCTGCCCGTGCCGAGGTCGACCGCGATCGGGGCGGGCTCGGCCGCGGCGCGCAGGGCGTCGACGGCCAGCTGCGCCACCCCCTCGGTCTCGGGCCGGGGCACGAAGACGCCCGGCCCGACGTGCAGCTGCATCGATCGGAACGGTGCAGTGCCCGTGATGTGCTGGAGCGGTTCCCGCGCGGCGCGCCGTGCGATCGCGGCGGCGAACGCCCCGACGGCGTCGCTCGTCAGGGCGGACCGGGTGACGACCCGGGCGCGGAGCACGCCCCGCCCGAGGTCGAGCACGTGGGCGAGCAGCAGCTCCGCGTCGACGTCCGGCGTCGGCACCCCGGACGACGCGAGCACGGCCGACCCCGCCGCGAGGGCGGAGTCGACCGTGCGGGCGTGCCCGAGGTCGGCGACGGCGTCGGTCACGACGCGGCGTCGCCGATCTCGGCGAGCCGGGCCTCTTCGTCGGCCTGGATGCACGACTCGACGACGGGCTGCAGGGCCCCGTCCATCACGGCGTCCAGGTTGTACGCCTTGTAGCCGGTGCGGTGGTCGGCGATGCGGTTCTCCGGGAAGTTGTAGGTGCGGATGCGCTCCGACCTGTCCATGCCCCGGATCTGGCTCTTGCGGGCGTCCGACGCGATCGCCGCCTGCTCCTCCTGCTGACGCGCGAGGATGCGTGCGCGCAGGACGCGCATGCCGGCCTCTCGGTTCTGCAGCTGACTCTTCTCGTTCTGCATCGCCACCACGATGCCCGTGGGCAGGTGGGTGATGCGGACGGCCGAGTCGGTCGTGTTGACCGACTGGCCCCCGGGACCGGACGAACGGTAGACGTCGATCTTGAGGTCGTTCTGGTTGATGTCGACCTCCTCCGGCTCGTCGACCTCGGGGAACACGAGGACCCCGGTCGTGGAGGTGTGGATGCGGCCCTGGGACTCCGTGGCGGGCACGCGCTGGACGCGGTGCACGCCTCCTTCGTACTTGAGGTGGGCCCAGACGCCCTGCGACGGGTCGGTGGCGTTCGACTTGATGGCCACCTGGACGTTCTTGTAACCGCCCAGGTCGCTGTCGTCGCTCTGGATCATCTCGGACTTCCAGCCCATGCCCTCGGCGTAGTGCAGGTACATGCGCAGGAGGTCGGCGGCGAAGAGGGCGCTCTCCGCGCCTCCCTCGCCTCCCTTGATCTCCATGATCACGTCACGGCCGTCGTCGGGGTCACGAGGGATCAGGAGGCGCCGCAGCTTCTCCTGGGACTCGTCGAGGCCCTGCTCGAGCCCGGGCACCTCGTCGGCGAACGCCTCGTCCTCCTTCGCGAGCTCCCGTGCGGCCTCGAGGTCGTCGCCCGCCTGCTGCCACGCCGAGTAGGCAGCCACGATGCGGCTGAGCTCGGCGTAGCGGCGGTTGATCTTCTTGGCGCGCGCGGCGTCCGCGTGCACCGCGGGGTCGCTGAGCTGCGTCTGCAGGTCGTCGTGCTCCGCGAGGAGCACGGACACCGACTCGAACATCAGTGGTCTTTGTGGCCGGCGTCGTGGCCGTTCGCGGGCATCGACTTCTGGATCTGCACGAGGAACTCCACGTTCGACTGCGTCTCCTTGAGGTTGCCGAGGACGATCTCGAGGGCCTTCTGCTGCTCGAGGCCGGCGAGGGCGCGGCGCAGGCGCCACGTGATCCTGACCTCGTCGGGGCTGAGCAGCATCTCTTCCCGACGCGTGCCGGAGGCGTTGACGTCGACGGCCGGGAAGATCCGCTTGTCGGCGAGGTGGCGCGAGAGGCGGAGCTCCATGTTGCCGGTGCCCTTGAACTCCTCGAAGATCACCTCGTCCATCTTCGAGCCGGTCTCGACCAGCGCGGTCGCCAGGATGGTCAGCGAGCCGCCGTTCTCGATGTTGCGCGCGGCGCCGAAGAAGCGCTTCGGCGGGTAGAGGGCCGACGAGTCCACGCCGCCCGACAGCACGCGGCCGGAGGCCGGCGCGGACAGGTTGTAGGCACGGCCGAGACGGGTGATCGAGTCGAGCAGCACGACGACGTCGTGGCCCAGCTCGACGAGGCGCTTCGCCCGCTCGATCGCGAGCTCGGCGACCGTCGTGTGGTCCTCTGCGGGACGGTCGAACGTCGAGGCGATGACCTCGCCCTTGACCGTGCGCTGCATGTCGGTGACCTCTTCGGGACGCTCGTCCACCAGGACGACCATGAGGTGCACCTCGGGGTTGTTCACCGCGATGGCGTTGGCGATCGCCTGCAGCACGAGCGTCTTGCCGGCCTTGGGCGGCGAGACGATCAGGCCGCGCTGGCCCTTGCCGATGGGCGACACGAGGTCGATGATGCGGGTCGAGAGCTTCTGCTGCTCGGTCTCGAGGCGCAGTCGCTCCTGGGGGTAGAGGGGCGTGAGCTTGCCGAACTCGACGCGCTTGGCCGCCTCCTCGACGGGCTGGCCGTTGATCGAGTCGATGCGGACGATGGCGTTGTACTTCTGGCGGCCCTGGCCCTGGTCGCCCTCGCGCGGCTGGCGGATCGCGCCGACGACGGCGTCGCCCTTGCGGAGGTGGTACTTCTTGACCTGGCCGAGCGACACGTAGACGTCGCTGGCGCCGGGCAGGTAGCCCGTCGTGCGCACGAAGGCGTAGTTCTCCAGCACGTCGAGGATGCCGGCGACGGGGATGAGGACGTCGTCCTCGGAGATCTCGGGCTCGAACTCGTCGGTCTGGACGCCGCGGCCGCGCTTGCGGTCACGCTGACGGCCACGGCCCTGTCGGCCGTTCTCGTCCTGCTGCTGCGGGCCGGTGCCCTGCTGGCGGTCCTGCTGCTGGCGGTCGCCCTGCTGCTGGTCGGCCTTCTGGCCGCCCTGCTGCTGACGGTCCTGCTGCTGGCGGTCGCCCTGCTGCTGACGGTCCTGCTGCTGGTCAGCCTTCTGACCGCCCTGCTGCTGACGGTCCTGCTGCTGGTCGCCGGCCGCGGCCTGCTGGCCGGACTGGCCGTTCTTGCGGTCTCCGCGGCCACGGCTGCGGCTGCGACGGCCGCCGCCCTGCTGGCCGGACTGGTCGCCCTGGCCCTGGTCGCCCTGCGCCTGGTCTCCCTGGCCCTGGTCTCCCTGGCCCTGGTCTCCCTGGCCCTGGTCGTTCGCGCCCTGGTCGCCCTGGGCGCGCTCGGCGTCGTCGACGGACGCGTCGAGGTCCGTGGTCGTGTCGGCGGGCTGTTCGCCCTGCGCCGCGGCCTGAGCCTCGGCGACGGTCGCGTCGGAGGCGCGGCGCGAGCC
>NZ_CAUPYL010000014.1:0-29311 GCF_963515265.1 uncultured Frigoribacterium sp. | reverse complement strand
AGCACGAGGACGGCGGCAGCGCCGGTCACGAGGGCCCAGCGGGCGGGGCGGCGACGACGAGGAGGGCGGGGACCGAAGGCCGAGGGGAGGGAGGAGCCGGACGCGGCCGTGCCGCCCTGCGTCGCGGCCGGGTCCTCCGCGGCGGCGGACACGAATCGTGCGTCCGAGGATCCCGTCACGTGGGGGAGCGTGCGGGCCTCTGCCGGAGCCCGGTCCGTCGAGCTCGGGCTCGGCGTCGCGTTCGGGGTCGGCGTCGTCGCGGGCGTCGGCTGGTCAGCGGTGCGGTCGGCGTCGCTCTCGCGGTCGTTCATGGGGTGCCTCCTGAGGCTGTGGTCGAGGTGATGAGGACCATGGAACGAGGTCCGCCAATCGATCCCCTATGAACCGCCGAGGAGGTGGTCGTGAGTTCTCGGAGGGGCCGCCGACAGCCGTGGGCCGTGTCCTCCCTTCGGTGGACGTCCGTCCGCCTCGGGGTGGTCCGTACGCAAAAGCGTTGCCGTCGGGCGCCGCCGATCCGATACGCTGGTCACCCGAAGGAGGTCCACGATGGCAGAGCCCGTTCACCACGTGCCCGACGAGCACCGCCCCGACCAGGGCAGCCCCGGCGCACACACGGCGCACACCCCTGCGCAGGGCGTCCCCGGGTCCTCTCGCGAGGTCGACACCACCCTCAGCTTCAACGAGGAGTACCAGGCGCAGCTCGCTGCGCTCCAGGGCGGTGCCACGTCCGACGAGGGCGAGGCGGTCGCCGCGCTCCCCTCCGGTTCCGCCCTCCTCGTCGTCCGACGGGGCCCGAACATCGGCGCCCGGTTCCTCCTCGACTCCGACGTCACGGTGGCCGGTCGGCACCCCGACGCGGGCATCTTCCTCGACGACGTCACGGTCAGCCGCAAGCACGCCGAGTTCCGGCGGTCGGGCACGACCTTCACGGTCAACGACCTCGGGTCGCTCAACGGCACGTACTTCGACGGCGTCCGCATCGACGAGGCCCTGCTCAGCGACGGCGCCGAGGTGCAGGTCGGCAAGTTCCGCCTCACCTTCTACGCCTCGCGCGTCGACCTGGCCAACCTGGCCCTCCAGTAGTGCCCGGCTCCGCCGCCGCCCGGTCGTCGCCGACCGGGTCGGCCGACCTGTTGACGATCGGGCAGGTCCTGGCGCGTCTCAAGCCCGAGTTCCCCGACCTGAGCAACAGCAAGCTGCGCTTCCTCGAAGAACGTCAGCTGGTCACTCCCGTGCGCACCGCGTCGGGCTACCGGAAGTTCTCGTCGGCCGACGTCGAGCGCCTGCGCTTCATCCTCGGCCTGCAGCGGGACCACTACCTGCCCCTCAAGGTCATCCGTCAGCACCTCGACGACCTCGACGCCGGACGACCGTCCACCCTCCCGACCGGTTCGGCTCCGGTGTCGATGCTCTCGACCGTGCGCCGGTTCTCCCGTGCCGACCTGCTCCGCGAGACGGGCGCCTCCTCGGCCCTGCTCGACGACGCGATCGCGTCGTCGCTGATCTCGCCGTCCGAGACCTACGGAGACGAGCCCTTGGCAGTCCTGGCCGCGCTGGTCGAGCTCGGCCGCTCGGGCATCGAGCCCCGTCATCTGCGCAGCTTCCGGGCGGCCGCCGAGCGCGAGCTCAGCCTCATCGAGAGCGCGCTCGCCTCCGTCGCGCGTCGTCGCGACCCGGCCGGTCGGGCGCGGGTCGCCGAGCTCTCGCGAGAGCTCGCCGGGCAGCTCGAGGTCGTCCGCACCTCGCTCATCCGCTCGGCCCTCGACCGCCTCGACACGTAGACGGCGGGGCCGGCGACGAATATCCTCGACACGCCGACTCCTCGACGCGGATGTCGCCTCGACGAGACCTCGATGTGGGTACCGTGGGACCAGGTCGAACCATCAACCCGGTGTTGAATGTTTCGGGTCAGATCGCGACGTGGAAGGCAACTGCATGAACGAGTCAGGTTCCCCTGAGGGATCCCGCTACGAGCGGGGCCTGCTCTTCACGGACGGCATGCCCGAGCTCGACGCCGACAGCGGCTACCGAGGCACCGTCGCCGCCCGCGCCGCGGGCATCAGCTACCGCCAGCTCGACTACTGGGCCCGGACCGGCCTCGTCGAGCCCACCATCCGCAGCGCCGCCGGCTCGGGCTCGCAGCGGCTCTACGGCTTCCGCGACATCCTCGTGCTCAAGCTCGTCAAGCGGCTGCTCGACACCGGCATCTCGCTCCAGCAGATCCGCACCGCCGTGAACCAGCTGAGGGAGGCGGGGGTCAGCGACCTGGCGCAGACCACGCTCATGAGCGACGGCGCCAGCGTCTACCTCTGCACGTCCGACGACGAGGTCATCGACCTCGTGAGCCGCGGTCAGGGCGTCTTCGGCATCGCCGTCGGCAAGGTCCTGCGCGAGGTCGAGACGAGCCTCGTCGAGCTCGACAGCACTCCCGCGGCCGATCCTTCCGACGAGCTGGCCGCCCGTCGAGGCGACCGCGCCAGCTGACCCGACACGGTCAGCGTCCACCGGAGCGCGGCCCGCGCGACCCGGGGCGGCGACCGCCGCGTGAGCGACGTGGCGCCCCGATGCAGCTGCATCCCCTGATCTGCCCACGGGTTCGTCACGACCTCAGGAGCGCTGCGGCTCGCTGCGGGTCCAGCAGGGGGAACGTCGAGGGCGAACGCCAGTCGGCGAACGCCAGCCGGCGTGCGTCAGTCGGCGTGAAGAGGGGCGACTGACCTCAGCGCGCGGCGGGTTCGGCGTAGTCGCCGATCTTCGCCGTGCGCATGATGCGCTCGAGCAGCTGGTCGAAGTTGCGGGCCATCTCCTGAGCGCTCTCGCCCGGCCAGACGTGCAGGGGCTTCGCGGCGCCCTGCGCCTGCTGCAGCGACGTGCGCTCGGGCAGCTGCGGGCTCAGCACGAGGGGCCCGAACATGTCGCGGAGCTCCTTGATGCGGAACTGGTGCTCGATCGACTGGACGCGGGCACGGTTGACGATGATGCCCAGCGGCTGCAGGCGAGGGGAGAGTCCGCGGCGGATCTCCTCGATCGCCCGCAGGGCACGGTCCGCCGCGGCGACGCTGAAGAGACCGGGCTCGGTGACCACGGTGACGCGGTCGGAGGCGGCCCAGGCGGTGCGCGTCAGGGCGTTCAGGGAGGGGGCGCAGTCGATGAGGACGAGGTCGTAGTCGGCCTCGACGTTGGCGAGCGCCTCCTCGAGCTTCCAGATGTCGCGGATCGACGGGTGCGGGCCGTCGAAGTTGATGGCCGAGGGGCTGCCGATCATGACGTCGATCTTGCCCGTGCGGCCCTTCGTCCAGCCGCTGGGGGCGATCGCGGCACGGACCGTCTTCTCCTTCGGCGAGGCCAGGACGTCGGCGACGTTGAGGTGCCCCGCGACGGTGATGTCGAGGCCGGTCGAGACGTCGGACTGCGGGTCGAGGTCGACCACCAGGGTCCGGAGGCCCTTGGCGAAGGCCGCCGACGTGAGTCCGAGCGTCACGGTCGTCTTGCCGACGCCGCCTTTGAGAGAACTGACGCTGAGTACATGCACGACGACGACGATACCGTCACTATTCTTGAAGCACCTGCACGCCACGTCGCCCGACGGGCGATCCCGGCAGGCTCCTTCGTCTCCGGTGGCTCCGAGCCCCGTCCCCGTTCCTTCCCCAGGAGGTGCTCGTCGTGAGCGTCCGCCCCATCCGACTCTTCGGCGACCCGGTGCTCCGGTCGCCCTCCGACCCCGTCCGCGTGGGCGACGCCCGACTGGCCTCGCTCGTCGACGATCTCCTCGACACCGTGCGCGAGCCCGGTCGCGCCGGCGTGGCCGCGCCCCAGATCGGAGTCGGCCTGCGGGCCTTCAGCTACAACGTCGACGGCGAGGTCGGCTACGTCCTGAACCCCGAGATCACCGAGCTCTCGGGCGAGAAGGAGCTGGTGGAGGAGGGCTGCCTCTCCGTGCCGGGCTTCTGGTTCCCGACCCCGCGCTGGTCCCGGGCCCGCGTCGAGGGCATCGACCTCGACGGCGAGCCGGTGGTGCTCGAGGGCGACGGGCTCATGGCGCAGGCGCTCCAGCACGAGACGGACCACCTCGCCGGCACCCTCTACGTCATGACCCTCGAGACCGAGACCCGGCGCGACGCCCTGCGGCAGATCCGGGCCAGCGACTGGTGGCGGGCCTGACCTGACCTCGACCGGCGGCGCCCTGGGCGCCGCCGGCACGGGTGCCGCGCACGGTCAGGCGGTCGGCTCCGGCTTGTCGGCGGACGAGACGGTCCTGACCGACTCCGTGTTGGGGTAGACGGAGTAGAGGTCCGCGATCTGGCCCGCGAAGTCCTCGACCACGACGGCGCGCTTGACGCTCATCTTCGGCGTCAGGTGCCCGCTGGCCTCGGTCAGCTCGATCGGCAGCACGACGAACTTGCGGATCGACTCCGCTCGGGAGACCGTCTCGTTCGCGAGGTCGACCGCCCTCTGCACCTCGGCCAGCACGGCCGGGTGCTCGGCAGCCTCGGCGAGCGGCATGTCCGCGGCCTCGCCCGCGTTGTTGAGCCAGACCGGCAGCATCTCGGTGTCGAGGGTGACGAGCGCCGAGATGAACGGGCGCTGGTCGCCCACCACGACGACCTGGGCGACGAGGGGGTTCGCGCGGATCGGGTCCTCGAGCACAGCCGGGGCGACGTTCTTGCCCCCGGCGGTGACGATGATCTCCTTCTTGCGGCCCGTGATGGTGAGGTAGCCGTCGGCGTCGAGGCTGCCGAGGTCGCCGGTGCGGAACCAGCCGTCCTGCATGACCGCGGCCGTCTCCTCCTCGTTCCTCCAGTAGCCCGCGAAGACGTTCTCGCCCTTGACCAGGACCTCGCCGTCGTCGTCGATCCGCAGCGAGACGCCCGGCAGCGCCGGCCCGACGGTCCCGATCTTGAACCGCGACACGAGGTTGACCGAGGCCGGGGCCGTGGTCTCCGTCAGGCCGTAGCCCTCGAGGATGCGGATGTCGAGGCTGCGGAAGAAGTGCCCGAGGCGGGTGCCGAGCGGGGCCGAGCCCGAGACGGCGTAGCGGATGTTCCCGCCCATCGCCTTCTTCAGCTTGCGGTACACGAGCCGGTCGAAGAGGGCGAAGCGGAGGCGCAGGCCGACGGGCACCGTTCCCTCGTCGAGGGCCTTGGAGTGCGCGATGGCCACCGCGACGGCCTGTCGGAAGATGCCGCCCTTGCCCGAGGCCTCGGCCTTCTGCTCAGCGGAGTTGTAGACCTTCTCGAACACCCGCGGCACCGCGAGCAGGAACGAGGGGCGGAAGGAGGCGAGCGACGGCAGGAGCTGCTTGGTGTCGGCCTGGTGGCCCACCTTGACCCCGGCGTGCACCGACATCACCGCGATGAAGCGGGCGAAGACGTGGGCCGTCGTGATGAACAGCAGCGTCGACGAGCCCGGCGCCACGACGTCGCCCATGGCCACCGCGGCGTTGCGGCTGGTCTCGACGAAGTTGGCGTGCGTGAGCATGCAGCCCTTGGGGCGGCCCGTGGTGCCCGACGTGTAGATGATCGTCGCGAGGTCGTCCCCGTTCGCCAGCGTGCGGCGGCGCTCGAGCTCGTCGTCCGACACGCCCCGCCCGGAGCGCGCCAGCTTCTCGAGGTCGCCGAGGTCGATCTGCCAGACGTGGGCGACGTCCGGCAGCTCGGGGTGCACCTCGTCGAAGCGCGCGAAGTGGTCCGGCGTCTCGACGATCACGGCCACGGCGCCCGAGTCGCTGAGGTTCCAGTGCACCTGGCTCGGCGACGACGTCTCGTAGACGGGCACGAGCAGCGCCCCCGCGAACCAGACCGCGAAGTCGACGAGCGTCCACTCGTAGCGGGTGCGGCTCATCAGGCCCACCACGTCGCCGGGCTGGATGCCGGCGGCGATGAGGCCCTTGGCGACCTCTCGCACCCGGGCGGCGAACTCGGCGGCGGTGACGTCGGTCCAGCCTCCCGTGCCGTCGGGCACGGAGAACAACGGCTCGTTCGGCGTCGCCGCCGCCCGCTCCACGAGCAGGTCTGTCGCGTTGGCGGTCGGGTCGGCAGGGACCACGAGGGGGACGGTGTGTTCGTTCACGGCAGCTCCTTCGGCACCGGCAGGGTCCGACGATCTTAGCGGGGCCCCCTCCGTCCGTCCCGGGACGACCTGCGGGCGTCGTGGAACGACAGCAGACGGCCCGAGGATAGACTCGTCGCTCGTGCAGGCAATAGGCATTGACATCGGCGGGACGAAGATCGCGGGCGGCGTCGTCACCGAGCTGGGCGAGATCGTCGCCGAAGAGCGAGTTCCCACCCCCGCCGGCGACGCCGGTGCCATCGTCGACGCCGTCGTCGCGATGGTGAAGGGCCTCCAGGCGCGTCACCCCGACGTCGTGGCCGCAGGAGTCGCGGCCCCCGGCTTCATCGACGCCTCGCAGTCGGTCGTCTACTACACGCCGAACATCCCGTGGCGGAACGAGCCGCTCAGGGCCCGGCTGTCCGAGCAGCTCGACCTGCACATCACCATCGACAACGACGCGAACGCCGCGGGCTGGGCCGAGTTCCGGTTCGGCGCCGGCCGCCTCGCGAGCGACATGACCATGCTCACCATCGGCACGGGCGTCGGCGGCGCCGTCGTCGCCCAGGACCGCCTGCTCCGCGGCGGCTTCGGCACCGGCGGCGAGCTCGGCCACATGCGCATCGTCCCCGACGGTCTGCCCTGTGGCTGCGGCGCCCGCGGCTGCATCGAGCAGTACGGCTCCGGACGCGCCCTGCTGCGCATGGCGGGCGAGGTGGCCGACCTCGACGGCGTCGGGTCGGCGCTGGCGGCGGTGCGTGCCGAGAAGGGCGAGCTCACGGGCCACGACGTGGCCGCGCTGATGCAGGCCGGCGACGCCGGTGCCCTCGAGGCGCTCCGCCAGCTGGGCACCTGGCTCGGCCAGGCCGCGGCCTCGCTCGCCGCCATCCTCGACCCGCAGGTCTTCGTCTTCGGCGGGGGAGTCGCGCAGTCGGGCGAGCTCCTCCTCGCCCCCGTCCGCAAGGCGTTCCACGAGCACCTGCCGGCCCGCGGGTTCCACCCGGAGCCCGACTTCGTCATCGCCGAGCTGGTCAACGACGCCGGCGTCGTCGGCGCGGCCGACCTCGCCCGGCTGCACGCGTCCACTCGCTAGACTCCGACCGCCGAAGAGGGAGGGGCCCTGATGCTCTACTGGTTCTTGAAGACGATGGTGGCGAGCCCCCTCGTGCTCACGGTGTTCCGTCCTTGGGTCCGCGGGCTCGAGAACGTCCCGGCGTCCGGGGCCGTCATCTTCGCCAGCAACCACCTGTCGTTCGTCGACTCGATCTTCCTGCCGCTCGCGCTCGAGCGCCGCATCTCGTTCCTGGCCAAGAGCGACTACTTCACCGGGTCGGGCCTCAAGGGCTGGGCCATGCGCCTCTTCTTCACCGCCACCGGCCAGCTGTCGATCGACCGCTCGGGCGGCAAGGCCTCGGAGGCGTCGCTCGCGACGGGCCTGTCGGTCCTGGGCCGCGGCGAGCAGCTGGGCATCTACCCCGAGGGCACCCGCAGCCCCGACGGCAAGCTCTACCGCGGCCGCACGGGCGTCGCGCGCATGATCCTCGAGGGGCACGTCCCCGTCGTGCCCGTCGCCATGATCGACACCGAGAAGGTCATGAAGACCGGCACGAAGATCCCCAAGATCCGCCGGGTCGGCATCGTCTTCGGCGAGCCGCTCGACTTCAGCCGGTTCGAGGGCATGGAGGGCGACCGGTTCATCCTGCGGTCCATCACCGACGAGATCATGTACGAGCTCGGTGCCCTGAGCGGCCAGGAGTACGCCGACGTCTACGCCTCGTCGGTCAAGGAGAAGCGCGTCGCCTCCGCGCGGTAGGCTCGACCGCCGGGATCGATCGGTCCCTGGCCCGTCCTAGCTGCAAGGAAGACCGTGGTCCCCATCGCCGAACCGTCCGCGGGCGTCGTCATCGACGCCTCCACCACCGACGTGATCGACGGACTCGACTACTGGCGCACGCTCCCGATCAAGCAGCAGCCCGCGTGGCCCGACCCCTCCGCGGTCCAGGCCGCGTCGGCCGAGATCGCCGCGCTGCCGCCCCTCGTCTTCGCGGGCGAGGTCGACACCCTCCGCGACCGGCTGGCCGCGGCGGCCCGCGGCGACGCGTTCCTGCTGCAGGGCGGCGACTGCGCCGAGACGTTCGCCGGCGCCACCGCCGACCAGATCCGCGACCGCGTCAAGACCATCCTGCAGATGGCCGTGGTGCTCACGTACGGCGCCTCCGTCCCTGTCATCAAGATGGGCCGCATGGCGGGCCAGTTCGCGAAGCCCCGCTCGAGCGACTCCGAGACCCGTGACGGGGTGACCCTCCCCGCGTACCGGGGCGACATCGTCAACGGCTACGACTTCACGCCCGAGTCCCGACGGGCCGACCCGGCCCGGCTCGTGAAGGGGTACCACACCTCCGCGTCGACGATCAACCTGATCCGCGCGTTCACGCAGGGCGGCTTCGCCGACCTCCGCCAGGTGCACAGCTGGAACCGCGGCTTCGCGTCGAACCCCGCCAACGCCGCCTACGAGCACCTCGCGAAGGAGATCGACAAGGCCATCCGCTTCATGGAGGCGGCCGGCGCCGACTTCGACGAGCTCAAGCGCGTCGAGTTCTACACCAGCCACGAGGGCCTGCTGATGGACTACGAGCGGCCGATGACCCGGATCGACTCGCGCACGGGCGACCCCTACGTCCTGTCGTCGCACTTCGTCTGGATCGGCGAGCGCACCCGCGACCTCGACGGCGCCCACGTCGACTTCCTCTCGCGGGTCCGCAACCCCATCGGCGTCAAGCTCGGCCCGTCGACCACGCCGGACGACATGCTGCGCCTCATCGACGTGCTCGACCCCGACCGCGAGCCCGGCCGCCTGACGTTCATCACGCGCATGGGCGCCGGCAAGATCCGCGAGTCTCTGCCGCCGTTGCTCGAGGCGATCAAGGGCGCCGACGCGACGCCGCTCTGGGTCAGCGACCCGATGCACGGCAACGGCCTCACGACGCCGACGGGCTATAAGACCCGCCGCTTCGAGGAGATCATGGACGAGGTCAAGGGCTTCTTCGAGGCGCACCGCGCGGCGGGCACCCACCCCGGCGGCATCCACATCGAGCTGACCGGCGACGACGTGACCGAGTGCCTGGGCGGCTCCGAGCACATCGACGAGGCCACGCTCGCGACGCGGTACGAGTCGCTCTGCGACCCGCGGCTCAACCACATGCAGTCGCTCGAGCTCGCGTTCCTCGTCGCGGAGGAGCTGGCGGCCAACTAGGCCGCGCCTCCTCGGCCTATCGAACGGCCGTCACGAAGGGCCTGCCTCCCACAGGAGGCAGGCCCTTCGTGACGGCGCGCGGTCCAGGGCCGGCGCGCGGTGGTCACTCGACGCGGTAGGAGAGCCTGACCGTCGATCCCCGGGACGCGGTGGCTCCCGGGACGGGGTCCGTGGAGACGACGGTGAGGCTCGCCTCCCAGTCGAAGAACGCGCAGGTGAAGTTCGTGCACCGGTCGTAGCTGACCCGCAGGCCGAGGGCCTGCAGCTGGGCCGTGGCCTCGTCGATGGTCTTGCCGGTGACGTCGGGGACGGTGACGGGCGGAGGCCCCCCCGAGACGACGAGGTCGAGGGAGGCGCCGGGGCGGATCGGGCCGTCCTGCTGCTGGTCGGCACGGATCACGGCGCCCTCGTCGACATCGTCGCTGAACTCCGTGCCGGCCTCGACGCCCGTGAGGCCCACCCCCTGGAGCGTCGCCTGGGCGTCCTCGACCGACTGGCCGACCACGTCCGGGACGGGGCCGAGCGAGACGGTCAGCGTGACGGGCTGCTGCTCGCCGTACTGGGCTGCGCCGGCCAGGTCGACGGCCGTGCCCGCGGAGTCGACCCCCGAGACGGCGAGCACCGTGCCGGGGTCGGCAGCGTCGAACTGGGTCGTGCTGTCCTGGACGGCGAAGGACGACAAGGAGGCGCGGGCCGAGTCCTCGGTCTGTCCCACCACGGCGGGCAGGTCGAGCGGCTGCGGGCCCTGCGAGACGACCAGCGTGACGGTCGAGCCCTTCTGGAGGCGCGAGGACGGACCGGGGTCCGTCCCGATCACCTGCCCGGTCGGGACCTCGACCGAGAAGTCGGCCGCGTTCTGCTCGGCGACGACGAACTCGGCCGCCTCGAGGACGGACGCGGCGGCGGCGGGGTCCTGGCCGGCCACGTCGGGGACGGCCACCTGGCTGCCCGGGCCCGCGCCGAACCACCAGCCCGCGCCGCCGCCGACCACGGCGAGCACGAGGACGAGAGCGATCCACGCGAAGCCGCGTCGACGCCGTCTCCGGGCCACGTCGCCGAGCTCGGCGACCGTGTCGACGGCCGCCGGTCCCACCGGTCCGGTGCGGTGGCGTGCCTTGGGCAGCGCCTGCGTCTCGCCGGTGCCGCCGCGGGGCAGGACCATCGTCGCGGAGGCCGGGGGCAGCACCATGGTGCGGCCGAGGGGGGCGCCGGACGGGTCGGCGAGGACGCGCTGGACGTCGATCAGCTGGTCGAGCATCGCCCGGGCGTCGCGGGGGCGGTGCTCCGGGTCGCGAGCCGTGGCCCACAGGACGAGCTCGTCGAGCTCGGCGGGGACCGACGGGTTCGCCGAGCTGGGCGCGGGGACCGTGTCGTTCGCGTGCTGGTACGCGATCTGCATCGGCTGCTCGCCCTTGTAGGGCTGCTCGCCGGTGAGCATCTCGTAGAGCATGATGCCGAGCGCGTAGATGTCGCTGCGGGTGTCGGCCACGCCGCGGGTGACGAGCTCGGGGGAGAGGTAGGCGATCGTGCCGAGGAGGGCAGCGCCGGTCGCCGTGTTCGCGGTCGCGGCGCGGGCGAGGCCGAAGTCGCCGATCTTGATCCGGCCGTCGTCGGCGAGCAGGACGTTCTCGGGCTTGAGATCGCGGTGCACGATGCCGGCCCGGTGTGCGGCGGCGAGGCCGGCGAGCACCGCCTCCAGGATGTCCATGGCCTGCTCGCTCGTGAGGACCTTGTGGTCCTGCAGCAGCTCGCGCAGCGTGATGCCGGGCAGGTACTCCATGACGAGGTAGGCGCTGTCGTCGTCCTGGCCCTGGTCGAAGACGTTGACGACGTTGGGGTGGGCGAGCCTCGCTGCCGAGCGCGCCTCCTGGATGAAGCGCTCCTTGAAGGAGGCGTCGTCCGCCAGGTGGCCGTGCATGATCTTGATCGCGACCCGACGCTCGAGCCGGAGGTCGGTGGCCAGGTACACGGTGGCCATGCCGCCGCGGGCGATGCGCGAGCGGACCTGGTACCGGTCGTCGATGAGCCGGCCGATCATCGGGTCAGTCTGGTTCGCGCTCATCGAGGCGATCTTACGAGTCGACGCGCCGGTGGCCGACGCGGCTCACCGGCGAGTGTCGAACGAGGCCGCCGCCGACGTCGCCGCGGTGGTGGCGCGGACGGCTCAGCCCAGGGTGCTGAGCCACGTGCGTGCCGGTGCCTCCCACTTGGCGTAGGCCGTGGGGTGGGCCGAGAGCTGGACCGCCTGGGCGGCATCCGTCAGCGACATCGAGGACCAGCCCCGGACGTCGAGCAGGCCGCGGGTCTTGCCGACGTTCGGGTTCGTCCGTCCGCCGAAGAAGAGCCTCGTCGCGTGCGCGGCGTCCGTGAGCTGCGCGGGGGTGCCCCAGCCCGTGCTCGGACGCTGCTGGAACAGGCCGAGCGAGTCGCGGTCGCCGTGGTGGATGTTCTTGAGGCTCGACTCCTGCGCGGCCGCGGCCAGGGCGATGACGATGGCCTGGTCGCCCACGCCGAGCTCACGTCCGACGCGGATGATCACGCGGGCGCTCTGCTGCTGCTCGGCGGTGAGCGTGGTGCTCGTCGTCAGCGGGGCGACGGAGGTGGTGGCCGCGACCGTCGTGGGGGCCGCGGCAGGGGCAGTCGACGAGGCGCCGGGGACGACGAGGGTGCGGCCCGCGTAGATCGTGCTCGTCATGCTCAGCCCGTTGGCCGCGAGGAGCGCCTGGACCGTCGTGCCGGTCTGCCTCGCGATGGAGGCGATGGTCTCGCCGCTCCTGATGACGTGGCCGCCGGTCGCCGCGGGGGCGGGGGCGGGGGCGGAGGCCCTCTGGGCTGCCGGCGCCGACGCCGTGGAGGCCCCGCCGGGCAGGGAGAGCACCTGGCCCGGGTAGATGATGCTCGACCAGCTGAGGCCGTTCGCCCCGAGCAGGGAGGCGGTGCTCACCCCGTGCGCGCCGGCGATGGAGCTGAGCGTGTCTCCGCGCGCGATGGTGTAGCTGCCGGCCGCGGCGGCCCGGGGCGCGCTGGTCGGCGCCGCCGGCGCGGGCGAGGACGCGACGAGGCTGAGCGTCTGGCCGGGGAAGATGGTCGACTTCCAGCTGAGCCCGTTGAGCGCGAGCACGGAGGCGGTGCTGAGCCCGAAGGACGCGGCGATGCTGGCGACCGTGTCGCCCGGGACGACGGTGTAGGTCGACGGCGCGAGGACCGTCCTGGACGCCGCGGCCACGTCGACCGTCGCGGCCGCCGTCTCCGGGGCCGGAGCGGCTGCCGTCGGCGGGAGCGCGATCGGGCGCGGGGCGGCGTGGGGCTTCTTCGTGGGCTGCTGGTCGTGGGCGACCGACGCGACGGGGCCGGTCATGCCGAGGCTGAGCGCCATGGAGCCGACGAGCATGATGGGCACCGTCTGGAGCATGGACCGAGCGGCCCGCGAACGAGCCCCCCGTCCGTCGGCGTCGAGTGCCCCGCGGCCGAAGGCGGCACCGGGCAGCCGTGTGGCGCGGGGTGCGTCGGGGGCCCCGTCGAGGTCGAGGGCGCGGTCCGAGCTGCTGTCGTTCATGGAGGTGATCCTCGGGTCGTGGCGTCCGACACGTCGACAACCTGATCCGCGACGGCGTGTCTCGTGGTGCCAAGTTGGCACAGGTGGAGACCCGTGTCAATTACAGTGGCCCGTGCTACCAGCGTGGTCGATGTGGCTGGTGTGACGGATGCGGCTGGTGTGGCCTGTGTGGCGAGAGCGACGAGGCACGGCACAGGGCGGCGTCGGACCGTGGCAAGGTGGACCCGTGACCGATCTCTCTCAGCAGCCCTGGTTCGACGACACCGAGTGGCTGACGGTGCCGGATCTCGTCGAGATGCTCGGCCTCAGCGTCAGCCGTGTCCACCGGCTCTTCGAGGACCACGTCCTGATCTCCACGCGGGTGGACGGCGTCGTCGTCACCCCGGCGGTGTTCCTGGTCGACGGCGAGCCCATGCACGAGCTCCGGGGCACCGCCACCGTCCTCGCGGACAACGGGTTCACGGACGACGAGGCGCTCGACTGGATGCTCTCGGTCGAGGACAGCCTCGGCGTCTCCCCGGTCCAGGCGCTGCGCGCGGGGCGCAAGGCCGAGGTCCGCCGGGTGGCGCAGAGCCTCCTCTGAGTCGTCTCCCGACAGCCCGGGGGGCGACAGGAGACCGGAGGCCCCGGCGCTAGTACGTGCGCTTCGTCACCGTGTCGGCGAGCCGTGTGAGCTGCGCCCGAGCCGAGGGCGCCAGGTCCGCCCCGTCGAGCGCCGTCACGGCGCGCTCGACCTGGTCGGTGATCGACTGCTCCACAGCCTCCACGGCCCCCGACTCCCTCAGCGTCGCCTGCAGGACGCCGATCTGGTCGTCGTCGAGGTCGGGATCGCCCAGCAGCTCGTCGAGCAGGCGGACGGAGCTCGGCGGCAGGGCGCGGCGGGCCGTCGCCACGAGAACGGTGCGCTTGCCCTCGCGGAGGTCGTCGCCGGCGGGCTTGCCGGTCACCTCGGGGTCGCCGAAGACGCCCAGCAGGTCGTCCCGGAGCTGGTAGGCGATGCCGAGGGGGAGGCCGAACCGCCGCAGCGACTCGAGCTCCGACTCGGAGCCGCCGGCCATGGCTGCCCCGATGGTGAGCGGTGCCTCGACGCTGTACTTCGCGGACTTGTAGACGATGACCCTCTGGGCCCGGGGCAGCAGGTCGACGTCGGGCACGCTGCGCCAGGCGTTCTCCTCGAGGATGTCGAGGTACTGGCCCACGGTGACCTCGGTGCGCATGCGGTTGAACTCGCGCCGAGCCGAGAGGGCGGCGCCCCGGGACTCGAGGGCGTCGAGGGCCTCGCTGATCTGCTCGTCGCTCCACGCGAGGAGGAGGTCGCCCATGAGCAGGGCCGCCGACGTGCCGAAGCCGGACGCGGAGCCGAGCCACCCGCCCTCGCGGTGCAGGGCCTCGAACCGGCGGTGCGCTGCCGGGCGCCCTCGACGGGTGTCGGAGTTGTCCATGATGTCGTCGTGCACGAGCGCGGCCGCGTGGAAGAACTCGAGCCCGACGGAGGCGGTCATCACGGCGTCGAGGGACCGCTGGTCGACCGTCGTCCCGAGCGGGTCGAACCCGGCGTCACGGCCGGCGACGGACTGCCAGCCCCAGTAGCAGAACAGCGCCCGGAAGCGCTTGCCGCCGCGGAGCAGGTCGCTGGAGAAACCGGCGAAGGGAGAGAGGTCGTCGGCGATGCCCCGGAGGGCCGGTCGGCGGTCGTCGAGGAACCGATCGATGCGCTCTTGAACGACGTCCACTAACCGCGTACTCTCAGCCACGCTGCCTAGCCTAGCCACAGCGCCCGGGCATACACTCGCCCGTATCCACACGCGGTGATCCCGAGGCCGCGGGGCCTGTGCTCGAAGGGAACAAAGAGATGCCACTTTCCGAACAGGAGCAACGACTCCTCGAAGAGATGGAGCGGAGCCTCTACAGCAACGACTCCGACTTCGTGGCGACGGTCGGCGGGCGCCGTGGGCGCCCGAACTACACGATGGTCGTCATCGGCGTGCTCGCGGCTCTCGTCGGCATCGCGGTGATCGTCACCGGGGTCATCATCCGGACTCCTCCCGTGGGTCCCCTCGTCGGCGTGGCCGGCTTCGTGCTCCTCGTGGCCGGTGCCGTCTTCGCGATGGCGCCTCCTCGTCGTGGCTCGCAGGCCCGTCCCTCCGCGGCGTCGTCCGCTCCCGGTTCTGCTCGCCCGTCGACCTCGCGCCCCGCGCGCAGCGGCAGCATGATGGACCGCCTCAACGACCGCTGGGAGCGCCGCCAGGACGGCGACCGCTCCTAGTCCTCCACTTCGCACCACGACCTCAGGGGTCGGCCTCCGGGCCGACCCCTTTCTCGTGCGCCCGGGCGTCCTCGCGCCTCCACCCGGGGTCCCTGCCGGTGTCTGCACGCGTCCCCGGCCCGTCTGGTGAAGTCCGGCTGCCTCGTCCCTCCCTTCTCCTCCACCGCCGTGACCCCCGAACTGGAGCGGATCCGGGAGGTGCGGGGACGCCTTCGACCCCATGTCGCCTATCCGGGTGGGGGATTGTGGAGTAAAGTGGAGGCACGTGCCACGAACGGGGTGCGGGGCGAAGGGGGGCGAGGCGCATGTTCCTCGGCACCTACTCGCCCAAGCTCGACGAGAAGGGCCGCATCATCCTCCCCGCGAAGTTCCGTGACGAGCTGGCCTCCGGCCTCGTCATGACGCGCGGTCAGGAGCGCTGCGTCTACGTGTTCAGCCAGGCCGAGTTCGAGGACATGCACGCGCGCATCCGGCAGGCGCCGATCACGAGCAAGGAGGGGCGCGACTACATGCGCCTGTTCCTCTCCGGTGCCAGCGACGACGTCCCCGACAAGCAGAACCGCGTCACGATCCCGTCCCCGCTGCGGGACTACGCGGGCCTGGGCCGCGACCTCACGGTCATCGGCGCGGGCAACCGCGCCGAGATCTGGGCCACGGACGCGTGGAACACCTACTACGAGGCCCAGGAGGCCGCGTTCGCGAACACCACGGAGGAGGTGATCCCCGGGCTCTTCTAGCTCCTCGGCCCTGACTCCCAGCCGTCCGCCCTGGCGCACCTTCCCCGGTGCCAGGTCGAGATGGATGGGGATCAGGGCCCGGGATCCAGGCCCAGGTCAGCCATGGCAGATCAGATCCACACCCCCGTCCTCCTCGAGCGCACGCTCGAGCTCCTCGCCCCGGCGATCTCGCGCCCGGGCGCCGTCGCGGTCGACGCGACGCTCGGCATGGGCGGCCACGCGGCCGCGATGCTCGAACGGTTCCCCGACCTCACCGTCGTCGGCCTCGACCGCGACACCGAGGCGCTCGCGATCGCCGGCGAGCGTCTGCGACCGTTCGGCGAGCGTGCCCGGCTGGTGCACACGCGCTACGACGGCGTGGCCGACGCCCTCGACGAGCTGGGCATCGACGAGGTGCAGGGCGTCCTGTTCGACCTCGGCGTCTCGTCCCTCCAGCTCGACCGGGTCGAGCGGGGCTTCTCGTACTCCAAGGACGCACCGCTCGACATGCGGATGGACCCGACCTCCCCGGTCACGGCCGAGACGATCCTCGCCGAGTACCCCGAGTCCGAGCTGCGACGCATCTTCTACCAGTACGGCGAGGAGAAGCTCAGCCCCCGGTACGCCCGCCGTATCGTGGAGCACCGCGCCGAGGCGCCGCTCCGTCGCAGCGGCGAGCTCGTCGACCTCCTCATCGCCGCCACGCCGATGGCCCTGCAGCGGGCGGGCCACCCCGCCAAGCGCGTCTTCCAGGCCCTGCGCATCGAGGTGAACGGCGAGCTGGCCTCGCTCGAGGCGGCCGTCCCCGCCGCCCTCGACCGCATCGCCGTCGAGGGCCGCGTGGTCGTGCTCGCGTACCAGTCGCTCGAGGACCGCTTCGTCAAGCGCGAACTGGCGGCCCGGACCACCTCGACGGCGCCCCAGGGCCTCCCGGTCGAGCTGCCCGAGCACCGGCCCGGCTACCGCCTCCTCGTCCGCGGCGCCGAGCTCGCCTCCGCCGACGAGATCGACCTGAACCCCCGAGCCAAGCCCGTGCGACTGCGCGCAGCCGAACGAATCCGGAGAACAGCATGAGCAACGCCGCGATCGACCCGATCCCGCAGCGCCGCCCCTCGCACGAGCCTCGCCGGGCACCGGTCGAGATCGTCACGAGCCGGGCACAGCGTCGCGCGCGGCCCCGGATCGCGTACGCGCTCGTGGCGACCGCCTCCTTGTTCGTCCTGCTCCTGACGCAGCTGGCGATCAGCATCGCCCTCAGCGACGGCGCGTACACGATCTCCGACCTGCAGGCCGAGAAGACCGAGCTGACGCGCGACCAGCAGAAGTACTCCGAGCAGCTCGACGTGCTCTCGTCGCCGCAGAACCTCGCGAACAACGCCGAGCAGCTCGGCATGGTCCGCAACTCGAACCCGGTCTACCTCGACCCGACGACGGGCGCGGTGCACGGCGACCCGGCCCCGGCCGACGGCACGGCGGACGGCACGGACAACCTGATCCCGAACACCCTGCTCGACGGCGTGCCCCTCGCGACGGTCGCACCCGACACGGCGACCACCGACACGGCGGACCCGGCGTCGTCGAGCGACGCCACCGCGCAGGGCACGCTCCCGGCCGACTCCGCCACGACGGGCGCGGCGACCGCGGGAACCGGCACCCCGTCGGTAGCGTCTGACCCTGACCAGCTCGCGGCTCCCCGGACCCGCTAGCGGTGCGCCCTCCGCGGCGCACCTGACGACGACAGCGGCCGGTGCCACACGACCTGCCGCGGTGAGGACACCTTCGTGAACACAGCCCCTCGCAGCCGCCGGCTCCGCGCGACGCTGGCCATGGCCGTGGTGATCGCGCTGGTCGGCGTGTTCGTCGTCCGCCTGGCCGACATCCAGCTCGTCCAGGCCGCGGAGCTCAACGCGCAGTCGCAGAACAAGCGCGAGATCCAGCAGGTGACGTACGGCGACCGGGGTGACATCACCGCGAACGACGGCACAGTGCTCGCCGGCAGCGTCACGCGCTACAACATCACCGCCGCGCCCGCCTTCGCCTCCGACGTCACCGTGACGAAGACGGACGCGGACGGCGAGAAGACCAAGGTCGCCATGACCGTCGACCAGGTCCTCGACGAGGTGGCGACGATCACCGGCGGCTCCGCGGCGACGATGGAGGAGGCGCTCACCCGCGACCCCGAGGCCAACTTCGCGTTCCTCGTCAAGGGCGTCGACGTCGACGCGTTCCGCGCCGTCCGCGACCTCAAGAACAGCGGCGTGTCCTGGCTCTACTTCGAGCGTCAGTCCGCCCGCACGTACCCGAACGGCTCGGTGGCGGGCAACCTGACGGGCTTCGTCGGCACGGACGGGCCGCAGGCGGGGCTCGAGCGCACGGCCGACTCCTGCCTCGCCGGCACGAACGGCAGCGAGACCTACGAGCGCGGCGCCGACGGCGTGCAGCTCCCGGGCAGCACCGTGACCACGAAGGAGGCGGTGGCCGGCGGCACCCTGCAGCTCACCGTCGACAAGGACCTGCAGTACATGACGCAGCAGGCGATCGCCGAGCAGGGCCAGGCCATCGGGGCCGAGTCGGCCACCGCCGTGGTCCAGGAGGTGGCGACGGGCAAGCTGCTCGCCGTGGCCGACTGGCCCACGGTCGACCCCAACGACGTGAACCTGACGAAGGACGTCGGCGACCTGGGCTCGAAGGCCTTCACCGCCTCCTACGAGCCGGGCTCGACCTTCAAGGCGATGACCGCGGCCATGCTGCTCGACTCCGGCAAGGCCACGCCGACGAGCCAGGCGACCGTGCCCTACTCCCGCTCGTTCCCGTGGGGCGGCGAGATCCACGACGCGAGCTTCCACCCGACCGAGCGGCTCACGCTGACCGGGATCCTGCGCGACTCCTCCAACGTCGGCATCTCGCTGCTCGGCCAGAACCTCAGCGCTCAGGCGCGTTACGACTACATGGTCAAGTTCGGCCTGAACGAGCCCACGGCCGTCGGGTTCCTCGGCGAGCCGACGCAGGGCGTCCGCAGCGCGAGCTCGTGGGACCAGCAGACCAGCATCAACACGATGTTCGGCCAGGGCGTCTCGACGACGGCGCTGCACGTGGCCAGCATCTTCCAGACCCTCGGCAACCACGGCGTGAGGCTCCCGTCCCAGCTCGTCGAGGGCTGCACGGCCGCCGACGGGACGGTCACGCCGGCCCCCGCCGTCGAGGGCACGACCGTGGTGTCGCCGTACGCCGCCGACACGACGGTGAACATGCTCGAGAGCGTCGTCTCGGCCGGCGAGCAGAAGGACGCGCTGACCATCCCGGGCTACCGGGTCGCAGCCAAGACCGGCACCGCCGAGATGGCCCGCGCCGACGGCACGGGATACGGTTCCGACCGCGTCGTGTCCGTCGCGGGCATCGCACCGGCCGAGGACCCGAAGTACGTCGTCGTCGTGAGCTTCACCAAGCCCAGTACCATGAAGACGTCGGCCGCTGCGGCGCCGACCTTCAACAAGATCATGTCCCAGGTCCTCGAGATGTACCGCGTCCCTCCGTCGACGGAGCCCGCGCCGGCCATCCCCCAGACCTGGTGAGAGAAGAGGATTCATTGAGCGCCCGGATCCCCCCGGTCCTTCGACCGGAACATCCGTCGGCGAGGTCACTCGCCCAGCTGGTCAGCGAGTTCGGTCTCGAGCACGAGGGTTCCCTCGACGGCGTCGAGGTCACCGGAGTCACGCTGAGCACGGCGGACCTCCACCCCGGCGACCTGTACGTGGGCGTCCCCGGCGAGCACCGGCACGGTGCCGAGTTCGCCGCGCAGGCGCGTGAGGGCGGCGCCGTCGCGCTGCTGACCGACGCCGCGGGCCTCGAGATCGCCCGCGAGAGCGGACTGCCCGTGGTGCTCGTCGACTCGCCCCGCGCGGCCCTCGGCGACGTCTCGGCGTGGATCTACCGCACCGGCGGCGACGACTCGCCCCTCCTGTTCGCCGTCACCGGCACGAACGGCAAGACCAGCACCTCCTACCTGCTCGAGGGCGTCCTCCGCCAGCTCGGGCTCGTGACCGGCCTCAGCAGCACGGCCGAGCGCCACATCGGCGACCTCACGGTCGTCAGCCGCTTGACCACGCCCGAGGCGAGCGAGATGCACGCCCTGCTGGCCCGCATGCGCGAGAGCGAGGTGCGTGCGGTGGCCGTCGAGGTCAGCGCGCAGGCGCTGAGCCGCAACCGCGTCGACGGCCTGGTCTTCGACGTCGCGGCGTTCACGAACCTCAGCCACGACCACCTCGACGACTACGCCGACATGGAGGAGTACTTCCAGGCGAAGCTGCCGCTCTTCCAGCCCGACCGGGCGAAGCGCGCCGTCATCTCGCTCGACTCGCCGTACGGGCACCGCGTCGTCGACAACGCGCGGGTGCCGCTGACGACGATCACGATCCTCCCCGACGTCGAGGCCGACTGGCGGGTCGAGATCCTCGACGAGCAGGCCGCCTGGACCGAGTTCCGGCTCACCGGCCCGGAGAACCGCGAGCTCGTCACCCGGGTGCCGCTCATCGGGTGGCACATGGTCGCGAACGCCGCCCTGGCGATCGTCATGCTGGTCGAGGCCGGCTTCGAGCTCGGCGCGATCTCGCAGGCCCTCGAGGCCGAGGGCGGCATCGTCGCCTACCTGCCGGGGCGCACCGAGCGCGTCTCGGGCGATCGCGGCCCGAGCGTCTACGTGGACTTCGGGCACAGCCCCGACGCCTTCCTCGCCACCCTCGCGGCCGTCCGCCGGTTCACCCCCGGCAAGGTCATCATGTTGTTCGGCGCCGACGGCGACCGCGACAAGACCAAGCGCGGCGACATGGCCCGCGTCGCCGCCGAGGGCTCCGACATCCTCGTCGTCACCGACCACCACCCCCGCTTCGAGGACCCTGCCGAGATCCGCGCGACCCTCGTCGGCGCGGCCCGCGAGGCGTACCCCGAGCACGAGATCCACGAGGTCAGCCCGCCCGAGGCGGCCATCCGCACCGCCGTCGGCCTGGCCGGCGAGGGCGACTCCATCCTCTGGGCCGGCCCGGGCCACCAGGACTACCGCGACATCCGCGGCGAGCGGACCCCGTACTCCGCTCGCGACGAGGCGCGTGCCGCGCTGCGAGAGGCCGGGTGGGCCGAGTGATCGCCCTCACGCTGGCCGAGCTGGCCGAGATCGCCGGAGGCGCCCTGCACCTCCCCGAGGCCGGTCCCGACGCCGACCAGGTCGTCGACGGGTCGGTCGAGACCGACTCCCGGCTCGTGACCCCCGGCTCCGTGTTCTTCGCCCTGCGCGGCGACGAGACCGACGGGCACCTCTTCGCCGACGCGGCCGTCGCCTCCGGCGCCGCGGTCGTCGTCGCCGAGCGTGCGCTCGACCTGGCCGTCCCCGTGGTCGTCGTCGACGACGGCGTCGACGCCCTGTCCCGCCTCGCCGCGGGGGTCGTCGAGCGAGTCCGTCGCGGCGGGCGGCTGCGCGTCGTGGGCGTGACCGGCTCGAACGGCAAGACGAGCACGAAGAACATGCTCCGGGCCGTGCTGTCCGACGTCGGACCGACCGTCGCGCCCGAGGGCTCGTTCAACAACCACGTCGGGGCACCGATCTCGATGCTGCGCGTCGATCTCGACACCGCGTTCCTCGTCGTCGAGATGGGCGCCTCCGGCCCGGGCGAGATCGCCCGCCTGGTCGCGATCGCCCGACCCGACACCGGCGTCGTCCTCAAGGTGGGCCTCGCGCACGCCGGCGGGTTCGGCGGCATCGAGGGCACCCGCGCGGCCAAGGCCGAGATGGTGACCGACCTGCCCCCGACGGCGACCGCCGTGCTCAACGTCGACGACGACCGCGTCGCCGGCATGGCGGCCGACACCGCCGCCCGCGTCGTCGGCTTCGGCCTGACCGACTCGGCCGCCTACCGGGCGTCCGACCTCGAGGTCACCCGTGAGGGCACCTCCTTCGTGCTCGAGCACGACGAGACCTCGCGCCCCGTCCGGCTGCGCATCCTGGGCGAGCACCACGTCATGAACGCCCTCGCCGCCCTGACGGTGGCGGGGGAGTGGGGCCTCGACCTCGACCGTGCCGTCACCGTGCTCGAGGGCGTCGCCCGCGCCGAGCGCTGGCGCATGGAGGTGCTCGACGGAGGCGACGGCGTCACCGTCGTCAACGACGCGTACAACGCGAGCCCCGACTCCGTCGCCGCGGCCCTCAAGACCCTGGCGCAGATCGTGCCCCCCGGCGGTCGTTCGATCGCCGTCCTCGGCGAGATGGCCGAGCTCGGCGACCTCGCCCGCGAGGAGCACGACCGCGTCGGGCGCCTCGTCGTCCGGCTCAACGTCGGACAGCTGGTGGTCGTCGGCCACGAGGCCCGGCACATCCACGTCGCCGCGGGCCTCGAGGGCTCGTGGGACGGCGAGTCCGTCCTCGTCGACACCGTCGACGAGGCCTACGACCTGCTCCGTCGGACGCTGCGCGACGGCGACGTCGTGCTCGTGAAGTCGTCGAAGTCGGCCGGTCTCCGCCACCTCGGCGACCGCCTCGCGGGGGTGTCCTCGTGATCGCGCTCCTCATCGCGGGCGCCGTCTCGCTCGTCTTCACGCTCCTGATGACGCCGCTCTTCATCCGGCTGTTCCACCGCCTCGGCTGGGGTCAGTTCATCCGCGACGACGGTCCGCAGTCGCACCACACCAAGCGCGGCACGGCGACCATGGGCGGCATCGTGCTGATCATCGGCACCGTCCTCGGCTACTTCGTCGGACACCTCGTCGCTCGTGACGAGCTCACCAACAGCGGCCTTCTCGTCCTCTTCATGATGGTCGGGCTCGGCGCCGTCGGGTTCCTCGACGACTTCCTCAAGGTGCGCAACCAGCGGAGCCTCGGCCTCGGCGGCTGGGCGAAGATCGCGGGGCAGGTGGTGGTCGGCGCGGTGTTCGCCGTCCTCGCGCTCTCGTTCCCCAACGAGAACGGCCTCACGCCCGCCTCGACGATGATCAGCGGCGTGCGCGACATCTCGTGGCTCGACTTCATGTTCTTCGGCACGATCGCGGGGGGCGGGCTCTTCCTGATCTGGGTCGTCCTCATCACGGTCAGCACGTCGAACGGCGTGAACGTGGCCGACGGACTGGACGGCCTCGCGACCGGGGCGTCGATCTTGGCCATCGCCTCCTACATCTTCATCGGGTTCTGGCAGTTCAACCAGTCCTGCTTCAGCACTCGGCTCGACGAGTCGACCCGGTCGGCCTGCTACACGGTCGCCAACCCGCTCGACCTGGCCGTGGTGGCCGCGGCCATCTGCGGCGGCCTGATCGGGTTCCTCTGGTGGAACACCTCGCCGGCGCAGATCTTCCTCGGCGACACGGGCTCGCTCGGCCTCGGCGGCGCACTCGCGGCACTCGCGATCCTCAGCCGCACCGAGCTGCTCCTCGTGCTCATCGGCGGCCTGTTCATCGTCGTCACCGGCTCGGTCATCCTGCAACGGGCGTACTTCAAGATCACGCACGGCAAGCGGATCTTCCTGATGAGCCCCTTGCACCACCACTTCGAGCTGAAGGGCTGGGCCGAGGTCACCGTCGTCGTGCGCTTCTGGATCATCGCGGGGCTCTTCGTGGCTGCTGGCGTGGGCGTGTTCTACCTCGAGTGGATCTCGCGCACCTCATGACGAACTCCGCCTCCGACCCCGTCCTCGCGGCGCGGCTCGACGGCCTGACGAGCTGGCACGCCGACTGGTCGGGCCTCCGCGTGCTGGTCCTCGGCCTCGGCGTCACGGGGTTCTCCGTCGCCGACACCCTGACCGAGCTGGGCGCCCGGGTCGTCGTGCTCGCCCCGAGCGTCGACGACGACCGAGCCGAGCTGCTGGGCCTGATCGGCGCCGAGCTCGTCCTCGACCCCGCCATGGCCGACCTCCCGCCGAGCGTCGTCGAGTTCGATCCCGAGCTCGTCGTCCTGTCGCCGGGCTTCGCGCCCCACCACCCCCTCGCCGTGCGCGCGGTCGAGTCGACCGCCGCCGTCTGGGGGGACGTCGAGCTGGCCTGGCGCCTCCGCGACAAGACGGCGACGGTCGCCGAGTGGCTGCTCGTCACCGGCACGAACGGCAAGACGACGACGACGCAGCTCGCGACGGCCATGGCCCTGGCCGGCGGGCGGCGTGCCGCAGCCGTCGGCAACATCGGCGTGCCGGTCCTCGACGCCGTCCGCGATCCCGAGGGGCTGGACGTGCTCGTGGTCGAGCTCTCCAGCCACCAGCTGCACTGGCTGCCCGTCGAGGGCCCCGGCGCCCTCCGGCCCCGGGCGTCCGTCTGCCTCAACCTGCAGTCCGACCACCTCGAGTGGCACGGCTCGGTCGAGGCCTACCGCGACGCCAAGGCCCGCGTGTACGAGAACACCGTCACCGCGTGCGTGTACAACAAGGCCGACGCGGCCACCCTCCACATGGTCGAGCAGGCCGACGTGGCCGAGGGCTGCCGTGCCGTCGGCTTCGGGCTCTCCGCGCCCGGCCCGAGCGACTTCGGGGTCGTGAGCGGCGAGGACGGCGGCGTGCTCGTCGACCGGGCCTTCCTCGCCGAGCGTCGCCACCGTGCCCTCGAGCTGGCGACGACGGCCGAGCTCGAGACGGCCGGCCTCGCGGCCGACCACCTCGTCGAGGACGTGCTGGCCGCCGCCGCGCTGGTCCGGGCCGTCGACGTCGACCCGGCCGCGGTCCGTGAGGCCCTCCTCGCGTTCCGGGTCGACCACCACCGCACGGAGGTGGTGGCCGAGTCGGGCGGCGTCGTCTGGGTCGACGACTCGAAGGCCACGAACCCCCACGCGGCACACGCGTCGCTCGGCTCGTTCCCCTCCGTCGTGTGGATCGTGGGCGGCACGTTCAAGGGCGTCGACCCCGAGCCCCTCGTCCGCGACGCGGCCGAGGGCCTCGCCGCCGCCGTGCTGATCGGCGTCGACCGGGAGGGCCTGCGGGAGGCCTTCCGGCGACACGCCCCCGAGCTGCCCGTCTTCGAGGTCGACGAGACCGACACTGAGCGGGTGATGCCGACGGCGGTCCGCCTGGCGGCGGCCGCGGCGAGGCCGGGCGACACCGTCCTCCTCGCCCCCGCGGCGGCGTCCTTCGACCAGTTCACCGACTACACCGCGCGCGGCAGGGCATTCGCCGCCGCGGTCGCACACCACCTGGGAGGTGACGCTGATGGCCACCAAGCCCACCAGCCTCCCGCGTCGCCGGCCGACTGAGTCGACCCGCCCGCGGGACGACGACGGCACCAGTGCCACGCCGCACGACGGCAGGCAGGCCGCGGCCGTGGTGGCGGTCAAGAAGCTCTTCGCCGCCGAGACAGGCTCGTTCTTCCTGATCCTCGGCACGACGCTGTTCATGGTCGTGCTGGGGCTCGTGATGGTCCTGTCGTCGTCGTCCGTCGAGCAGTACATCGCCTCGCGGCACACGTCCTTCTTCGGCGCCTTCGCGCGACAGGGCATCTACGCGGCCATCGGCGTCCCGTTGATGCTCATCGCCTCCCGCGTGCCCGTCTCGTTCTGGAAGCGCTGGGCCTGGCAGATCCTGCTCGTCACGGTCGTGCTCCAGCTGCTGGTGTTCACCCCCCTCGGCTACGAGATCGGCGGCAACCGCAACTGGATCGACCTCGGGTCCTTCACCGCGCAGCCCTCCGAGGCGGTGAAGCTCGCCCTGGCGATCTGGCTGGGCATGATCCTCAGCGTCAAGCGCGACCTGCTCGACGACTGGAAGCACCTCGCCATCCCGCTCGTGCCCGTCGTCGGCGTCGCCGTTGGCCTCGTCGTGCTGGGCGGCGACCTGGGCACGACGATGGTCATGCTCCTCCTCGTCTTCGCGGCGGTCTGGTTCGCCGGCGTCCGCCTCCGGTACCTCGCCGTGCCCGTGCTCTTCCTCGCGGCGGCCATCCCGTTGATCGCCTCCGGCTCTGCTTCGCGCAACGAGCGCATCGCCGCCTGGATGTCCGGCTGCACGGACTCCAGCGACTACCAGGCCGCCTGTTGGCAGACGCTGCACGGCACCTGGGCGCTCGCCTCCGGCGGCCTCTTCGGGGTCGGCCTCGGCAACTCCAAGTCGAAGTGGTCCTGGCTGCCCGAGGCCGACAACGACTTCATCTTCGCGATCATCGGCGAGGAGCTCGGGCTGATCGGCGCGATCGTCGTGCTGGCGCTCTTCGTCGTGCTCGCCGTCGGCTTCGTCAAGATCATCCGACGCACGAACGACCCGTTCGTCCGGGTCGTCACCGGTGCCGTCACCGCCTGGATCATCGGTCAGGCGCTGATCAACGTCGCGGTCGTCCTCGGGCTGCTCCCGGTGCTCGGGGTGCCCCTGCCGCTGATCTCCGCGGGCGGCTCGGCGCTCATCGTGACCCTCGTGGCGATCGGCGTCGTGCTCTCGTTCGCCCGTCAGCCGGAGGAGCCCCTGGCCGGCCGAGGTGCTCCGCGTCAGCGGGTAGGGTCTCTCCGGTGACGACGTACCTCCTCGCCGGCGGCGGCACCGCCGGTCACGTGAACCCCCTGCTCGCGGTGGCCGACCGGATCCGCGACACCGAGCCCGACGCGACCGTCCTGGTCCTCGGCACAGCCGAGGGCCTCGAGGCCCGGCTCGTCCCGCTGCGCGGCTACGAGCTGCTCACCGTGCCCCGCCTGCCGTTCCCGCGCCGCCCCTCCCGCGCCGCGCTCCGGTTCCCCTCGGCACTCCGCGGAGCCGTCGCCGGCGTCCGCGAGCTGCTCGCCCGGCACGACGTCGACGTCGTCGTGGGCTTCGGCGGCTACGCGTCGGCACCTGCCTACGTCGCGGCCTGGCGCTCGCACGTCCCTCTGGTCGTGCACGAAGCGAACGCCAAGCCGGGCATCGCGAACGTGCTCGGGTCGTGGTTCACGCGGCACGTCGGCGTGGTCCACCGGTCGACGCGGCTCCGGCACGGCCGTCAGGTCGGCATGCCCCTCCGCCGAGAGATCGAGCAGCTCGACCGACGCGAGAGCCGGCAGGAGGCGCTGGTCGAGTTCGGCCTGGACCCCCGCAAGCCGACGTTGCTGGTCACCGGGGGATCGTCGGGCGCCCGCCGCCTCAACGAGACCATCGCCCGGTCCGCGACGAGCGTGCTCGGCGCCGGCTGGCAGATCCTGCACGTGACGGGCCAGAAGTCCGAGCTGCGCTCGACCGACCTGGCCGACCACCACCTCCTGCCCTACTGCGACCGGATGGACCTGGCGCTGTCCGCGGCCGACCTCGTCGTCTCCCGCGCCGGGTCGGCGACGGTCAGCGAGCTGACAGCCCTCGGCCTGCCCTCCGTGCTCGTGCCCTACCCCGTCGGCAACGGCGAGCAGCGGCACAACGCCACCGACGTCGTGGCCGCCGGCGGGGCGCTGCTCGTCGCGGACGCCGACTTCACGCCCGACTGGGTGCGCTCCACGCTCGTGCGCCTCCTGCAGGACCGCGCGGCCATCGCCGAGATGGCCGTCCGGGCCGGAACCGTCGGCGTGCTGGACGGGACCGACCGCACGGTCGAGCTGGTCCGTGACGCCGTCCGCGAGGCTCCCTCCCGTGCTGACCGCGACGCGCCGGCCCGCACGCAGCGGCACGCCTCGTCCCGGACCGCGGGCACCCGCCGCACCGACCGCACCGACCGCACCGACGCCCAGACCGAGAAGGCGAGCCCCGAGCGCCCATGATCAAGCCCGACCTCCAGCAGCAGATCCCCGCCGAGCTCGGCCGGGTCCACTTCGTCGGCATCGGCGGCTCCGGGATGAGCGGCATCGCGCGCGTGTTCCTCGCCGCGGGCCACACCGTGTCGGGCTCCGACATCCGCGAGACGGCCGGGGTGGCCGCCCTCCGCGAGCTCGGCGCCGAGATCGCCATCGGCCACGACGCGGCGAACGTCGGCGACGCCGACACGCTCGTCGTCACGGGCGCCCTCTGGCAGGACAACCCCGAGTACCGGCTCGCCCTCGAGCAGGGCCTCCCCGTGCTGCACCGGTCGCAGGCGCTGGCCTGGCTGATCGGGCAGCACCGCCTCGTCTCGGTCGCCGGCGCCCACGGCAAGACGACCTCGACCGGCATGCTCGTCACGGCGCTGCTCGCGGCGGGCCACGACCCGAGCTTCGTCAACGGCGGCGTCATCCAGTCGCTCGGCGTGTCCGCGCAGGGCGGCTCCGACGACCTGTTCGTCGTCGAGGCGGACGAGTCGGACGGCTCGTTCCTGCTCTACGACACGTCGGTCGCGCTCATCACGAACGTCGACGCCGACCACCTCGACCACTACGGTTCGCACGAGGCCTTCGACGCCGCCTTCGTCGAGTTCGCCTCCGCGGCCCGCGAGCTCGTCGTCGTGTCGTCCGACGACGCCGGGGCGCGTCGCGTCACGGGTGCGCTCACGCACCCGCACGTGGTGACCTTCGGAGAGCACGAGTCCGCGGACGTCCGCCTGACCGACGTCGCCTCCTCGGGCCCCGTGGCCTTCACGCTGCACCACGACGGCTCGAGCTGGCCCGTCCAGCTCCGCGTCCCCGGGCACCACAACGCCGTCAACGCCGCGGGGGCGTTCGCCGTGCTCGTCGGACTGGGCGTGGAGCCCGAGGCGGCGATCGCCGGCCTCGAGACCTTCGGCGGCACGGAGCGCCGGTTCGAGCTGCACGGCACGGTCCGCGGCGTGAGCGTCTACGACGACTACGCCCACCACCCCACCGAGGTCGCGGCCGCCCTGCAGGCCGCCCGGTCCGTCGTCGGCGACGGACGCCTCATCGCGGTGCACCAGCCCCACCTCTACAGCCGGACCCGGATGATGGCGGGGGAGTTCGCCGAGACCTACGAGCGCCTCGCCGACCACACGATCGTGCTCGACGTCTACGGCGCCCGCGAGGACCCGGAGCCCGGGGTCACCGGCGCCCTCGTGTCCGAGCGCTTCTCCGACCCGTCGCGGGTCGAGTTCGTCGCGGACTGGCAGGCCGCCGCCGACCGTACGGCGGCCGTCGCGCGCGACGGAGACTTCGTGATCACCCTCGGCTGCGGTGACGTCTACCGCATCGTCCCCCAGCTGCTCGGCTCGCTCGACGCCGCGTCGGCGCCGGACGCGTCGACCGCGGAGGAGTCCGGAGAGTGACCACGCGTCGACCCGCGTCGACCGGCGGGCGGCGCCCGTGAGGCGGCCCGAGGGCTTCGACCCGTCCGCCCCTGGCTCCGACGGGGCTCCGGAGCCCGAGGAGGCGGCACGTCCGTCGTCCCTGCGCGACCGGTTGGCGGCGGCACGGCCTCGTCGTGTCCGGCCCGAGCCCGACGGAGCGGCCGGGACCCCGGACGACACGTCCACGGGACCGGTGTCGGTGCCGACGGGGCCGGGCACCGTGTCCGGTGTCGCCTCCCGCCTCGCATCGGGCCTGTCGGGCGTCGTGTCCCGTGGGGGAGCGTCGTCGACCGGTCGGCCCGAGGGGGCCGCGTCGGACGCCGGGGAGGCGCCGCGCACCGTGACCCCGCGCATCGAGCCCGAGG